>CAYXUX010000065.1:0-10393 GCA_964468275.1 uncultured Clostridiaceae bacterium | reverse complement strand
TATGGTTTAACAACGTAAGTTAATAAACTAATGCGGCGAAGCCGCTTTTATTCTTTCCTTCTATTGCAAAAAGTAGATGCATATATTAGAATGTAAATGCAAATGACTTGCAATAAGAGAAATCATTCAGAAAGAGGAAATATGTTTCATGCAGGAATCAGTATTAAAAGGGAGAGATATCACCTTTAAATTTGGCAACAATATTATATTGGAAAAATGCAACTTTGATATTTATAAAGGCGATTTTTCCGTGATTACGGGTCCAAATGGTTCAGGTAAAAGTACTTTGTTAAGAATCTGCTTGGGATTATTGAAACAACAGGAAGGTACGGTAGAGATATACGGCAAATCTATCGATGAATTCAGCAACTGGAAGAGCATCGGTTATATGCCCCAAAGAGTAGAAGCATTTAACCCTAGGTTCCCCGCAACTGTTGAGGAAGTCGTAAAAGCACCTTTATATTCGGAATCCGCTTTTTTTTCTAAAAATAAAGAAGAAATAAACAATATAGTAAATAAGTCGTTGAGTTCTGTTGGAATGGAGAAATATAAAAAGAGACTTATAGGCAAATTGTCTATAGGTCAGCAGCAAAGAGTCTTTATTGCAAAGGCTTTAGCAAACAATCCTACAATAATTTTTATGGATGAACCTACAGCCGGGATTGATAATAAATCTGAAAAGAAATTTTATGATTTATTATATAATTTAAATAAGATTAAGGGTATAACGATTATTATGATTACACATAACTATGCGGATGTAAAGTCTATGGCTAATAGGATATTTTGCTTAAATAATAATACGATAGATGAAAAATGTGAAGCAGCGGAGGGAAGCTCGATATGATAGAAGTCTTACAATACGGTTTTATGCAAAGAGCCTTTATAGCAGGCATAATGGTGGCTGTAACATGTCCTTTGATAGGCACATTTATTGTATTAAAAAGGTTATCTATGATTGGAGATACCTTATCTCATGCTTCTTTAGCAGGTATCGCAGCAGGAATGTTATGGGGGTTTTACCCTTTTTGGGGAGCATTGGTTTTTTCAATATTAGCAGCAATTTTGATAGAAAGGCTAAGGAAGTCTTTTGCCGGATATGAGGAACTATCAAATTCTATAATTTTATCTACAGGTATAGCTCTTGCTGTAGTGTTTGTCGGCTTGGCAAAAGGCTATAATGCAGATTTAATGGGTTATTTATTCGGTAGTATAGCCGCAGTCAGCAAACAGGACATTTATATTATGCTATTTTTGAGTGCAGTTATAATTGTTTCTGTCGTAGTTCTATATCACAAACTTTTTTATATATCCTTTGATAGTGAAGGAGCTCAGATATCTGGTATTTCCGTTTCTTTTTTAAACTTCTATATAACACTCCTTGCTTCTTTTACAATAGTTGTATCTACTAGGATTGTAGGCATATTTATGGTGTCATCGTTATTGGTTTTACCCGTGGCAACAGCAATGCAAATGGGAAAAGGCTTTAAGAAATCCCTGTTTATTTCAATTATTTTCGCATTAATAGCTGTTATATTCGGATTGCTTTTTTCTTACTATTTAGATATAGCTTCCGGGGGAGCAATTGTTTTGTTTTCCGTATTGATGCTTATTATAGTATTAATAATTAAACCCGGTAAAGAAGCATAAATTATTAATAATAAACGGCGGTGAAAAAATGGATAAGAAGAGAGCATTGGAAATACTAAAAGAAAAGGGTTATAAATATACTTCATCCAGAGAGGCTATAATTGATGTTTTTATCAAAAATGAAACGCCTTGCAGTGCTAATGAAGTTTTTGATATGGTTTTAAAGGTAGCCCCGGGAATTAATTTTTCAACTATATATAGGAACTTGGATTTACTGACAAACTTAGGAATAGTAAATAAGTTGAGCTTGGAAGACGGTTTTAGCCATTATGAACTATCAAAAGGTGGACATCGACATCATATTATTTGCAAATTGTGCGGTTCTGTTAAAGAAATTGATTTATGCCCCTTTAGAGAAATGGAAAAAAGCAAATTAGAGGAACTGGATTTTGAACCATTGGAGCATAAATTTGAGATTTATGGGTTTTGCAGTAAATGCAAACATAGAAAAAATTGATATATGGAAAAATTTTATTTTTTGGTTAGTAATCAGTATTAATGATATAATTGGATAATAGAATATTAGGAGATTAAATATTCAGTATAATTCTTTGAGGTGTATTTATGATTAAAAAGAAACATTTTATATTTTGCTTAATAATAACTGTATTGATTACGGGGATGCTAACCTTTATGATTGTTAATTATGTATCCCTAATAATAGGAAACAAGGTTGTAATAACTAAAAGTGATTATCAAGTATTGCAGGACAATAAAAAACTTTTAACACTAAAAAAATATATTGATAAAAACTATTTAGAACCTGTAAATAGTCAAATTCTTATGGAAGGGGCGGCTAAAGGGCTTTTTGAATCTTTGGACGATCCCTATTCAGTTTATATGAATAAAGAAGAATTTAAGGATTTTAAGGAATCAACGTCAGGGATTTATGGCGGAATAGGGGTGATAATAACTGAATTGGATGGATATGTTACTGTTGTTGCGCCGATAGAAGATACTCCCGGGGATAGAGCGGGATTAAAAACCGGAGATAGAATTGTAAAGGTAGACAATGTTGACATAACCGGAATTTGCTTGGAAAAGGTAACTTCAATGTTAAAGGGAAAGAAGGGTACTAAAGTAATAATCACCATAGTCAGGGAGAACAAAACAGAACCCGTTGATATAGAAATAAAAAGAGAAGAAATTATTTTAAAAACCGTTAAGGCGGAAATGCTGAAAAATGATATTGCATATATAAGAATAAGTATGTTCGATCAGGATACCGGCAAGGAATTTAAGAAAGCGCTTAAAGAAATAGAATCAAGAAATGCAAAAGGTTTAATACTGGATTTGCGCCAAAATCCCGGAGGATATGTAACACAATGTGTAGATGTAGCTGATGAATTGCTTGATAAGGGTATTATATTTTATACAGAGGATAAAGCAAGAAACAGGGATATAACGTATTCAAAAGAAAATAAAATAAATATACCTTATGTACTTTTAGTGGACGGGGGAAGTGCCAGCGCTTCGGAAATTGTTGCCGGAGCAATAAAAGATAGAAAAGCCGGGCTTATAGTAGGTGAGAAAACATTCGGTAAGGGACTTGTTCAAACAGTAGAAAAGTTATATGATGGTTCAGGTTTTAAGTTAACAACTCAAAAATATTATACGCCGAATGGAATAAGCATAAACAAAATTGGCATAGAACCGGATATCGAGGTTCTGGCTTTGGAAGACAGTGAGAATCAAGGGACAGAGGAATTTAAAGATATGCAACTAGAAACCGCTGTTGAGGAATTGTTCAAGATAATAGAATAATTGGGTCAATATCACATCATATATATAAATACATTCCCTGCAAGTGAACTAATACAGTTATTTCTATGCAGAGAATGTATTTAATGGTGTTTCAAACTTCTTTTTTCTTTTTACAGTTAGATTCATTTTTCATTGTAAAATCCAATAGTTCTTGTAATGCTGAATTTTCTTTATCGCTGATACATTCACTGTATCTATAAACTCTCCAAAACTTATCATTAGAATTTTTAGGATAATTGGAATAGTTGTCAAGACTTTTAGTCATATTAATACCTCGCAATCTTATATTTTAGTAATACTTTATTAATTTTGGAAAGTATAAACTTACCATTATAAACATATAACTGTTTTATCTCTGAAAAACATAATTATAATTAAATTTGTGACTGCAGACGATAGCAAAAATGTTTTAAATCTTATTGTTATAATTATATTAAGCAATTACTAATAATATTACAATAATATTAAAATTTATGCAAGACCCATTTGCAGAAAATCTGATAATTTATGCAAATATTATTGTATAATTACACAAAACAGGCATTTGACATTTTAACTATATAGATATATAATTCTTTCGAACATGCGTTCCTGAATAACAAAATTTGGAGTGATTTAATGTCCCGATTTAAAATAGTATCAGACTATAAACCTACGGGAGATCAACCGGAGGCTATAAATACATTAACGCAAAGCATAGAGAATGGGGAAAGATTTTTGACCTTGAAAGGTGTGACAGGCTCGGGGAAGACTTTTACAATGGCTAACGTTATAGAAAGACTGCAGGTTCCGACTTTGGTTTTAGCACATAATAAAACTTTAGCCGCACAGCTTTGCAGTGAATTTAAAGAATTTTTTCCAAACAACTGTGTTGAATATTTTGTAAGTTATTATGACTATTATCAACCGGAAGCTTATATAGCCCACACTGATACCTATATTGAAAAAGATTCACAAATAAATGACGAGATAGATAAACTCCGTCACTCTGCAACAGCTGCATTGTTTGAACGCAGAGATGTGATTATAGTAGCAAGTGTATCTTGCATATATGGCTTAGGCGATCCTGAAGATTATAAAAATTTAATGTTTTCTTTGAGAAAAGGTATGACAAGAGATAGAGATGAAATTCTAAGAAAATTGGTAGATATACAATACGAAAGAAATGATATTAATTTTATAAGGGGTACATTTAGAGTAAGAGGAGACGTAGTTGAAATATTTCCTGCTGCTTCTTCGCAAAAAGCAATAAGGATAGATTTTTTCGGTGATGAGATAGATAGAATATTGGAATTTGATTCACTGACCGGTAACATAATAGGAGAAAGGCAACACGTTTATATTTACCCCGCATCTCACTATGCTACAACTTATGAAAAACTGTTAAGGGCAATAAAAAATATTGAAATAGAACTGGATGAAAGATTGGCTGAGTTAAGGGATCAGGATAAACTACTGGAGGCGCAAAGGCTTACACAGAGAACGAACTTTGATATTGAGATGATGAAAGAACTAGGGTATTGTTCGGGAATTGAGAATTATTCTCGACATATCAGCGGCAGATTACCGGGTAGTTCCCCTTACACACTTTTGGACTTTTTCCCCAAAGATTTCTTGATGATTATAGATGAGTCTCATGTAACTATTCCGCAGGTCAGGGGCATGTACTTCGGTGATAGATCGAGGAAAGAAAATCTTGTAGAATATGGTTTCAGGCTTCCTTCGGCTTTGGATAACAGGCCCTTAAATTTTCCTGAATTTGAAAGCAAGTTAAATAATGTAATTTTTCTTAGCGCTACTCCGGCAAATTATGAAGTAGAAAGAAGCAGCGAGGTAGTAGAACAACTTATTAGGCCGACAGGACTTGTTGACCCTAAAATTGAGGTATGCCCTATAAAGGGACAAATAGATCACTTGATAGGTGAGATTAAACATAGAGTAGAAAAAAACCATAGGGTTCTTGTGACTACTCTAACAAAGAAGATGGCAGAGGATTTAACAGCTTACTTAAAAGATTTGGATATTAAAGTGAGGTATTTGCATTCAGATATAGATACGATTGAAAGAATGGAAATAATAAGAGATTTGAGGCTTGGAAAATTTGATGTATTGGTAGGGATAAATCTGTTAAGGGAAGGATTAGACTTGCCGGAAGTATCTTTGGTGGCAATTTTAGATGCTGACAAAGAAGGATTTTTAAGGTCTGAGACCTCGTTGATTCAAACTATCGGCAGAGCTGCGCGCAATGTGGAAGGCAAAGTAATTATGTACGCGGACGAGATTACTAATTCTATGAATAGGGCTATCAGCGAAACTAACAGAAGAAGACAAATACAAATTGAGTATAATAAAAGGTATGGCATAACTCCTAAAACTATTAATAAGGGAATTCGGGATATAATAGAAGCAACAACGGTTGCAGAAGATGATGTGCAATATAGAACAAAACACAGAAAAGGAAAAGTGAATAAGAAGGATTTGGAAAAGATAATTTCGGCACTGGAGGACGAAATGAAAGATTGTGCAAGAAACCTTCAGTTTGAAAGAGCTGCGGAACTACGGGATAGGATTGCCGAACTGCAAGATGCCCTATAGGGACAGAAAATCAAGATATACTAAGAGGTGCAAAATGTTAAAAAACAAAATAGTTATAAAAGGTGCTAGGGAACACAATTTAAAGGATATAGATTTGGAGATACCAAGAGACAAGTTTATTGTTGTTACAGGATTATCCGGTTCCGGAAAATCCTCTTTGGCTTTTGATACCATATATGCGGAAGGGCAAAGGCGATATGTTGAATCACTGTCGGCATATGCTCGGCAATTCTTAGGACAGATGGATAAGCCTGATGTTGATTATATAGAGGGTCTCTCTCCCGCTATTTCGATAGATCAGAAAAGTACAAGCAGAAATCCAAGATCAACAGTAGGGACTGTTACAGAAATATATGACTATTTAAGACTATTATATGCGAGAATCGGTACTCCTCATTGCCCCCAATGCGGCAAAGAGATAACTCAGCAAACAGTAGATCAGATGATTGATTATATGATGGCTTTGGAAGAGGGAACAAGAATACAACTGATGGCACCCATAGTAAGAGGTAAAAAAGGTGAACATCAAAAAACATTGCAGGAAATCAAAAAAGCAGGATTTGTAAGAGTCAGGATAGATGGGGATGTTTTTGATTTAGGTGAAGAAATAAAGCCGGATAAGAATAAGAAACATAATATAGAAGTTGTTGTAGACCGGTTGATAGTTAAAGATGGTATTGAAGCTAGGTTGTCCGATTCTTTTGAGACCATATTAAAACTGACAGGCGGTTTGGCGCTGGCGGATATAGGAGGCAAAGAAGAAAAACTTTTCAGTCAAAACTATGCATGCGTGGATTGCAATATTGCTATAGAGGAATTGTCACCGAGAATGTTTTCCTTTAACAGCCCCTTTGGTAAATGTCCTACTTGTGATGGTCTGGGTGAATTGAAATATATGGATCCTGATTTGGTTTTACCGGATAAAAATTTGAGTATAAGGGAGGGGGCCATTGAACCTTGGAAGAATAATAATGGTGATTCATGGTACTATAACATGCTTGAAGCAGCTTCGAAACACTTCGGATTTAGCATGAAAGTACCTATTTCCGAATTAGATAATAAAATCATTGATATTCTTTTATACGGCAGTAAAGGTGAAAAATTTAAGCTAAAATATGATAGGGAATTTGGCAAGGGCGAGGTAATGATAGCCTTTGAGGGTGTAATTAACAATCTCAAAAGGAGATATAATCAGACCAAGTCAGATTATATGAGGGCCGAAATTGAAAAGTATATGGCATCGACACCATGCCAAACATGTAAAGGAGCGAGGCTGAGAAAAGAAAGCCTATCTGTTTTTTTAGATAGTACATCAATCTCGGATCTTTCGGCGTTGCCGGTTCATAAGATAAAAGAGTTTTTTGAAACTTTAAAGTTGACACCCAAGCAAGAAATTATATCCAAGCAGGTAATAAAAGAAATAAATGCAAGACTTGGATTTTTAATAGATGTAGGATTGGATTACTTGACTTTATCAAGGGCAGCAGGTACTTTATCGGGAGGAGAGTCTCAACGGATTCGTTTGGCGACTCAAATAGGTTCCAGCCTCGTAGGTGTTTTATATATCTTAGACGAACCCAGTATAGGCCTTCATCAAAAAGATAACGGTAAATTATTAAAAACGTTAAGGAACCTTACGGATTTAGGTAATACAGTAATAGTTGTTGAGCATGATGAGGAAACTATGCGGTCTGCCGATCATATTATTGATATTGGCCCCGGTGCCGGGATTCATGGCGGTTTTATAGTTGCTGAGGGTACCGTTGAAGATATTATAGAGAATAACGATTCAATAACCGGTCAGTATTTGTCCGGTAAAAAAAATATACCCGTACCTAATGCTAGGAGAAATTCAAACGGTAATTGGATAACTGTTACGGGAGCAAGAGAAAATAATTTAAAAGATATTAATGTTGATATACCTTTAGGTGTTTTTAATTGTGTAACCGGAGTTTCCGGTTCCGGGAAAAGTACGCTGGTGAATGAAATACTTTATAAAGGTTTGAAACAAAAAGTTTACGGTTCCAGAAGCAGACCGGGGCAGCATGATAAAATTTTTGGTTATGAATATTTAGATAAAATAATCGAGATAGATCAATCTCCGATAGGCCGTACTCCTCGATCAAATCCGGCAACATATACAGGTGTTTTTGATTTTATAAGAGATGTATATGCTGCTACAACAGAGTCTAAAATGAGAGGCTATAAAAAAGGGCGTTTCAGTTTCAACGTAAAGGGTGGAAGATGTGAGGCTTGCAGAGGTGATGGAATAATAAAGATTGAGATGCAATTTTTATCGGATGTATATGTGCCTTGTGAAATTTGTAAAGGTAAAAGGTATAATAGAGAAACCTTAGAAGTGAAATACAAAGGTAAGAACATATCGGATATCCTAGATTTAACTGTGGAAGATGCATTGGTATTCTTTGAAAATATTCCTAAAATAAAAAGGAAACTGGAAACATTAAATGATGTAGGACTAGGGTATATAAGGCTTGGACAACCATCAACTCAATTGTCGGGAGGTGAAGCACAAAGAATTAAACTGGCTTTTGAACTATCAAAAAGAAGCACCGGCAAAACACTGTATATTTTAGATGAACCAACAACAGGACTTCATACTGCAGATATATATAAGTTATTAAAAATTCTTGATAGGTTAGTGGAAGGCGGCAATACTGTTATTGTTATAGAACACAACCTTGATGTTATAAAGAGAGCGGATTATATAATTGATTTAGGGCCTGACGGTGGGGATAGAGGCGGAACTGTTATAGCTTCGGGAACCCCTGAAGAATTGGTAAAGTGTAAAGAATCTTATACCGGTGAATACCTGAAAAAGGTTTTAACATAACCCGTAACAAGCTTATAGATTGTTAATATTGGAACTCAATAATAGTAACAAATATAATAAGATATATTTATAACAATACTAAAATTAAACATTGTATATAATCGATAGGCTAGGTTTTACACCGTGTTATAGTTCACTTATGATCGTATAATGTTTTATACTGTAGATTATTAATATTTGATAAAGATTACGTTGTGGAAAGGTTTAAAATCTGTTAGTGCAGTGGAGGAATAGTTGCGTCAACTGTTTGAGCAAAGCGAGTTTTGGCGCAACCCGTAACAAGCTTACAGATTGTTAACCTTGGAACTCAGTAATCGTAGCAAATATAATAAGATATATTTATAACAATACTAAAATTATACAGTAGTATAACCAATAGGTCAGGTTTTACACTGATCTGATTAATGCTATAATAGAACGTAAGGAGGGATTGTATGAATGTTTTCTTAAAAAAATTAATAGACCAAGGCTTTATGAAGGAAGAACAAGGCCAATATATTGAAGAGGCGGTTAATGAAAAGGATTGCTTTATTATATCCGGACATAAGGGATGGGGGATACTTCCTTTAATGGCTTCAATAAGCGCTGTTGCTAAAAGCAAATACAAAATAAAGCAAGTTAAAAGCTTTGAAGACTTATCCGATGAAACAGAATACTTTTTAATAGCTGACCTTAGTGATATTGATTACGCAAAACTTGTTACTGAAGCGATTTTAGTACCCGGTACATCATTTATAAGCCTAAAGGATCCGGATCATCCTTATTCAATATTAAAAATATTAAAAGATGTATATAAATCAAAGGGTCAAATAACAAAAACAATACAAGTTCTTGAATGTGCAAAAATAGACGATAAGAATAAACTTGTAAAGATAACTGAGACCGTAATGCAGGATGATGGGAAACTAAAAAAAACAGATTTCAAATGATATGATTATGAAATAAATCGGTGTATCGGTATCTGATGCACCGATTTATTAACTTTGGAGGTAAAAAATGAGTATAGATAGTGTTAAAAAACAATTTAAAAAAGAGGGTTTGCCCTTAGAAGTTATAGAAATGGATACCAGTACCGCTACCGTTGAGTTAGCTGCAGCCGCACTAGGAGTTGAACCGGCAAGAATAGCTAAAACGATGGCTTTCAGATTAAAAGAAAGGGATATATTGTTATTGACAAAAGGTGATGTAAAGGTAGATAATCAAAAGTTCAAAGGTTATTTCAAAGAAAAAGCAAAATTTATTAGTTTAGATGACGTAGAAGAAGCTACCGGACATCCCGTTGGCGGTGTATGCCCCTTCGGCTTAATCAAGCCTTTAGATATTTATCTGGATGAGTCACTGAAGGTTTTCGATTACGTTTTCCCTGCCGGCGGAGGTGCCAATACGGCAGTAAAAATTGATGTAGATTATTTAGCCGAGGTAACAAAGGGCACTTGGGTAGATGTATGTAAATAAACTGGTACATATTAAATAAAAGAAGGTATATGAGATGTTAAACCTTGATGAAAAATTAAAGAATCTACCGCAAAA
>CAYXUX010000064.1:0-10544 GCA_964468275.1 uncultured Clostridiaceae bacterium | reverse complement strand
AGATTGAAAAAGTAAAATCGTATTAGCAGCTATCGAGAGTTGCATAGTGGGCTTAATAGATATATGCTTTGATGTGCGTCAGCTGTTAAACTTACTATGTAACTCTTAATAACCGTCGATACTTTTCGGCTATTTAAAAATCCTTTTAATGCTTTCCGTATAAGGCGGATACAATACGCCTTTTTCCGTTATTATTGCAGTTATAAGATTGGCATCCGTTACATCAAAGGCGGGATTGAATGTTTTTATACCTTCCGGTGCCATAGGCTCAGCATACCATGCTTTATAAATCTCCTCTCCCGGTCTTTCCTCTATTTCTATATCCTTCCCCGTTTCTGTATTCATGTCGATGGTTGAAATAGGAGCATGAACATAAAAAGGTATCCCGTAATGCTTTGCTATGATTGCAACACCGGAAGTACCGATTTTATTTGCCGCATCCCCGTTTGCCGCTACCCTGTCACAACCTACAACTATCGCATCTACCCATCCCTTTTTCATAACAATGGAAGCCATATTGTCACATATCAAAGTAATATCAACGCCGGCTTTTTGCAATTCCCATGCTGTTAAACGGGCTCCTTGCAATAATGGTCTTGTTTCATCGGCAAATACCTTAAAACTATAACCTCTTTCATGACCTAAATAAATAGGTGCCAAAGCCGTACCATATTTTGAAGTAGCTATGGTGCCTGCGTTGCAATGAGTGAGTATGCCCATACCGGGTCTTAGAAGGGACAGTGAATGCTCACCTATTTGTCTGCATATATCTTCATCTTCATCTTTTACCAGTTGGGCCTCACGTCGAAGTGCCGCTTTTATTTCATCTATTGGTCTGTATTTGTTTTTTAGCAAACAATTCTCCATTCTATTCAATGCCCAGAAAAGATTTACAGCCGTAGGCCTTGATGTTGCCAGATAATCTTTTATCCCTTTAAACTCATTATAAAATGCATCATAATCCGCAGCTTTGCTTTGTTTAATACAGACATAAAGCCCCATAGCAGCTGCAATACCAATAGCTGGAGCTCCCCTTACCCTCAACTTATAGATGGACTCCCATATACTTTCTTTGTCTTTTAAATGAATATACTTTTCTTCATTTGGTAATAAAGTCTGATCCAAAAGTATTAGTTCATTACCTTCATCATCTAATTTTACGGGGGTAATATTTAAAACCTCCAAAATTTCTCCCTCCTAATATTATTATCTAAATTTCATCATTTTGATTTTTCAAGTGAAAAACCTCCATAGTGACAAAAAATCCTTCGCCAGTGTTGAGGATAACAATAAGGAAAACATCACTTTGAAAAGAGCAAAACGTTTTAATCTTTTTTACAGTATATCACTTTTTATACTTCTAAAACAATACGAAACTCACTTCTTGTCCGTCATATGCATACGTATGTAACTCAGCTATTGACAATACTATATTAAAGTTATAAAATAGTCTAGTAATTCTTTGACTTTGGATTTCATTATAACGAAATGAGGGAAAAAAATTGAAAGATGTAATTGTAGCAAAATTTGGGGGAAGTTCCTTAGCTGATAGTGAGCATTTTATAAAGGTTAAAAGCATTATTGATTCAAACGGAGACAGAAAATTTATTATACCTTCCGCACCGGGAAAAAGACACAGCAAAGACCATAAGATTACAGATTTGTTGTATATGTGTCAACAACTTGCCTCCCATGGTCTTAATTTTGATGAAATATTTAGCATAATACAGAGAAGATATGAAGATATTTGCAGTGAATTAAATTTGGATATGAATATAGATATTATTTTAAATGACATAAGAAAGGAAATCCAAAACGGTGCTTCAAAGGATTATGCTGCCAGCAGGGGCGAATATCTAAACGCAATAATATTATCAAATTATTTAGATATTGATTTTATTGATGCCGTTGAAATAATTGTATTTAATAATAAAGGCGAATTGGATATGAAAGCAACTGAAGCAAATATTGGTTTGAAATTAAATAATATCCAGCGTGCAGTTATTCCCGGCTTCTACGGAGCCATGCCCGACGGTACGATAAAGACCTTTTCCAGAGGTGGTTCCGATATTTCCGGAGCTATTATCGCAAAAGGATTAAATGCAAAACTTTATGAAAACTGGACAGATGTATCAGGGTTTTTAATGGCAGACCCACGAATAGTTGAAAATCCAAAACCAATAGAAAAGATAACATATAAGGAGCTAAGAGAACTTTCCTATATGGGTGCACCCGTCTTGCACGAAGAAGCGATATTTCCCGTAAGAAAAGCAGGAATCCCCATAAATATTAAAAATACTAACTGTCCTGAAGAACCCGGTACAATGATAATAAATGATATGGACCCTGTTGCCCATTGCGGTACTATAACCGGTATCGCAGGTAAAAAAGACTTTACCGTTATATCTATTGAAAAAACATTGATGGGAGCGGAAAAAGGATTTTTCCGTAAACTGATGTCCGTATTGGAAACAAATAATGTAGCAATTGAACATATGCCGTCAAGTATAGATTCTATTTCTTTAATTATCGCAAATTCAGAATTAAACTCAAAACTTGATAAAATTATTGAGGAAATTCGTATATATTGTAACCCGGACTCAATAATTTGTTATCCCAATATGGCACTAATTGCTGTTGTTGGCAGAGGAATGATTAATACAAAAGGTATTTCGGCAAAAATCTTTACTTCTCTTGCCAATGGCGGTGTCAATATTAGAATGATTACTCAGGGGTCCAGCGAATTGAATATTATTGTCGGAATAGAAAATGCGGATTTTGAAAAAGCAATATCCGCAATTTATGAAGCTTTCTAATATTATTTTCTATTTCCCGGGAAATAACTCTACATTTAGTCATCCTTTTTATTTTTCTTGTAATCTATTCTGCTGCTTTAAAATTATAAATAGGCTTTATTATGTCAATTACATCTACAGTATCCCCGATATTTCTCATTATCTCTTCCATAGGCTTGTAAGCTAAGGCACATTCATCTAATGTGTCTTTGCTTACAGAAGTCGTATATATGCCTTCCATGGTTTTTTTAAATTTATCCATTGTTAAAGTGGCTTTTGCTTGTCTTCTGCTCATAATCCTTCCGGCACCGTGAGGAGCAGATATATTCCACTCAGGGTTTCCTTTACCGACACAAATTAAACTTCCATCACGCATATTTATTGGTATAAGTAATATTTCACCTTTTTTTGCTGAAACTGCCCCTTTTCTTAATATCATGTTTCCCGTGTCTATATAATTATGTATTGTTGTAAATTGAGATAAAGGTTTTAATCTCATACCTTCGATTATTTCTTCTACCATGGCTTTACGATTCAAATCCGCATATTTTTGTATTATCTTCATATCATGGATATAATTATTAAACAGCTCCCCTTCTACATAGGCCAAATCTCTGGGCATATGGGCTTTTCTTTGTTTCTTTAAGATCCTATAAGCTTCTCTTTGATAAAAAGAAGCAGCTTGATGTCCTAAATGCCGGCTTCCTGAGTGAACAACCAAATAAAGATTGTCCTTACTATCCTTGTTTATTTCGATAAAGTGATTGCCTCCGCCTAATGTTCCTATACTTCGTCTTGCCCTTCCCAAGTTCATTTTCTCTTTACATTTAAGCTGATTTAAATCAATCTTCTCATTGAAAATATGCTCCGTATCTCGAATATTAAATCCGCTGGGAATCCTTTCATAAATCAAATCATCCAGCTTTTCTAGATTTATGTCTCGCTCTTCCAACCTTACAATTTCTATTCCACAGCCTATATCGACGCCCACAAGATTAGGCACAACTTTATCCTCAATAGTCATGGTCGTACCTATTGTACATCCCGCCCCTGCATGAACATCGGGCATAACTCTTATGATGCTGTCTTTTACAAACTCTTGATCACATAAAGTTTTAATTTGTCTTACAGCGGTTTCCTCAACTTTATCAGTATATACAATAGCATAATTATATTTTCCTTCTATTCTAACCATTAACCTCACCTATTTTAATCTTGACCTTTATTAACTATATCCCAGATGGTCACTAGGCCAAGCAGTTTCTCGCCTTGCTTTCCATTTTCCGTTATGAATACCACAGCTAAGCGCTTATTATTTTTTAAATCTTTTTGAAACAGCTTTTCCACATCTATTAGCAGAGTCTCCTTGGAAACAAACTCATAGTATTCACTTTCATTTCCTTCAAATTCAATAAAATTTTTAAACTCGTTGATTTGTGTATCTCTTGTTATTACAACATCTTTTTGTTTTGATTTTTCTGCTAAATACGTAAACACAGTATTCTCACTAAATACGCCTATCATTCTATCATTATATACTACAGGTACATGAGTATAGGAATTAATTAACATAACCCTCATTATATCAAAAACTTTTGACTCCATATCTGTTGTAAAAATCTTTTTCCTAGGTATAGCAACAGTACTTAACGCCGAGGGCGGACATGTAAGCTTTTCTAATATTTCTTCGTATCTCTCTATTACATTATCATGAGGTTCAGCTATTGGTTCTGCATCCTTTTTATATGGATTATGAATTATAGCATTCCTCAACCTAGAAAAAGCTAATAAATCCTCTTTATATCTTAAAAAAATCCTATTGCTTTTAGCCATTAGTTTTATTAAATGAGAATTTGGGGTTCCCGGCTTTGCTTTTAGACAAGTACGCATATGCTTATCCAATTCATTATATATAATTAAAAACTTATCTGCATTGGATTTATCTCTATTCATTAAAACCCTCCTTTAAAACTAACCCAAAGCTACATCCAATATCATCATCAATGTAAAACCAATGGCAAAACCGATCACACCGAGATTGGAATGCTCTCCGCAAGCCGTCTCCGGTATGAGTTCTTCCACGACAACATATATCATGGCTCCCGCTGCGAAAGATAAAAAATAAGGCAACAAAGGCTCAACAAATTTAGTAGCAATAATTGTTATAGCTGCAGCTACAGGCTCAACCGCACCGCTAAGTACACCATAAACAAATGATTTATTTTTTGAATGTCCTTCACTCTTAAGGGGCATGGATATAATAGCCCCTTCGGGAAAGTTCTGTATTGCAATGCCTATTGTCAATGCTAATACAGTTGAAAATGCTATTCCCGTGCTACCGGCTAAATAGCCGGCAAATAAAACACCTACAGCCATTCCTTCGGGTATATTATGCAGCGTCACCGCAAACATCAGCATTGCGGTATTGCCAAAGCCGCTCTCTATCCCTTCCGGCTCATTTTCGTTGATATGCAGATGCGGAACAGTTATATCCAGCAACAGCAAGAATCCCATTCCTAAAAGAAAACCCACTGCGGCAGGTATAAAGGAAAAATGCTCGCTAAAACCTGACAATTCCATTGAAGGTATTAATAGTGACCATACTGAAGCAGCAGTCATTACGCCCCCGGCAAAACCCAACAACCAACGCTGCAGGTTCATATTCATTTCGTCTTTCATAAAATAGACTCCGGCTGCCCCTAAAGATGTTCCTATAAGGGGGATTAAGAGTATTGCAGCTAATTCAATCAAACCATTCATTTATTTATGTCCCTCCGTGACTTCATAGTTAAAATGCTCATCTAACATTTCCAAGCGTTTTTCAAACCATGAAATAACTTGATATGTACTTGTTTCATCCAAGGAAGGTCTTCCGTCCTTTTCCCATCTGACCCGCTCCGCTTCCCAAATATCTTTAGGTATTTTCTTTGTGATTTCTCCTGCTGTTTTATATAAATAATGGGCACTGAATATATTTTCATTCCTCAATTCTGCATATCGGGCTTCTATTTCCGGCTTAAATGCATGATAGGTCTTATACCAAGGTTTTTGTGCAGGATCTTCGGATTCACAATCTATCAATATACTCGTTACCCTATTTTCCAATAAACCGCTCCCATCGTAAAACAGCCCAAAGCTGGTATCCTTATCCCATGGAAGCATGTACCATTTTTCCAAATCATATGTAACCATTTCAATATCTTGGGCAACTGCATCCCAGTCATAAATTGCTTCCATAAACAAAAACATATCGATCATATTTCTTTTATCCAAATGCTTATCAAAATTCTCTATAAAATTATCCAAAGAACCATTAATAAGCCTGTCCAATGCATCTATCGCTTCCCGTTGCTCTTCACTCATATCTTCATTTTTTGGATAGTATCCGTCAATCCATTGACCGATTCCCTCAACAGAAAACTTGTCCCAAGTCTTAACACTTGTATATCCAAATCGGGCATCAAACTCCATATACATGTGCTTAGGATTGTCTTTATCTATATTAAAATTTCTAGGATCATGTCCCAGAATAACTAATGATATACCATAATGATTTCCATTTACCTTCACAATGGCAGGATATGTCCTAGGAAATCCTTGAGCTCCTGTCTGAACACCTTCATACATATTATTTTTTCCTATCCAAGCATAATCCACTTCATATTGGGGAAAATCCTTTCTGCTCTTTACCATCCCTTCCCACAACCTATATGATAATGCATTTCGCAGCATGGTTGGATCAATCCATTCGGCTTTGGCAATCCATTTATCCGATGCAATGGAATTTCCAATCTTTAACCTTAATTCCTTAGTTCTCTCCTCATCTGAATAAAATTTCAATGTCCAATTTTTCTTAGGCCATATAGCTGTTGATGAGCCCTGTACCTTTATTTTACCATAAGAGTTTAAAGAAGCTCCTTCGGCGGTAAATGTTAACATTACCGGTAAATCTCCTTCTGCTTTAGAATTTGGCAGAGGGTTTCCCAATGTATCTATTTGTATATCTATTAAACATGTAGGTTCGGGGAATATAATAATATCTTCATGAATAATTATATTGCTCCCTTTAAACTTATTATCGCTTGCAATTTCCGGTTTGTTCTCATATTCCGATATTTTTTCCTCTGTTTGTTTTTCCGGATTAATTGCGGCAATATTATGTATTATACTTGATTTATTTTGTATCTTTGATATTTCATCTTGTTCAGATTCTTTTGCATTTACCATATTATTCATTTTTGTCGTATCTTGCTGTTTATCTGTATTCTTGTTACCTATAGGATTTATCATAATTGCCAGTGCAATAATAGGTATAATCGAATAAAGAACTATTTGATTTTTCTTACTCATTTTTATTAAACCCCTTCACTTTTTTTATCTGTATTATAATCAGTACCATTCTCCAACCCAATAATGTTATATGCTCGCTTATAATAGCAATCAAACTTCCATTTAGTACATTATAGCATAAAAAATTATCAAGTTTAAAATTAAAGCCGTAAAAATCACATTACTACTTATAGCGCGTGTTACAGTTCAGACACATGTTTTTAGATCATCAGCCAAAGATTATGTTGTGGGGAGTGACAGGGGCGAATAGCATTCGCCCCTGTACGCAAACGGCTTTATTAAACTTACCATTGATATTCTTAATAAAACAATGTATAATGAATTTTGTACGGAAAGGTGGCTGAGCTGGTCTAAGGCGCACGACTGGAAATCGTGTGTACCCTGATACGGTACCGTGGGTTCGAATCCCACCCTTTCCGCCAGTATCAACGGTTATAGCGATTCTTTAAAAATCTGTTAATAATCAGATTTTTTTATTTTACCCTTACCTTACCCTTACCGAAGAAAAAAACAATTCTGGAATAAAAAAATCCCGCTTACTTTGAAGCGGGATATAAATCTTTGAGTTTTGAAACAGATTCTCTCTTTTTATCTAATAAAACATGTGTATAAATGTCTGCAGTTGTGTTTATTGTTGTATGTCCCAAGAGTTCCTGCATTACCTTTAATTCTATACCACTTTCTAAGCCTCTTGTAGCAAAAGTATGGCGCAGGGTATGAACAGTTACACCTGTAAGGGTTACCTTTTTTGTAGCAGCCTTTAATACTTTATTTAAAATACTGGGTTCGAGAAAATTTCCAAATTCACTACAAAAGACTAAATCCATATTTGTGTATTTGCCACCTAGTTTTAATTTTTCTTTTATCTGTCTTTTTTTATGCTCTTTTAACGACTTAATAAGATTATCAAAGAGAGGTATTACTCTTTCACTTTTTTCTGTCTTTGTTTTTTCTAATTTTAATACTGTTTTTGCATCTGTATTCTCATAGTTTTTTACGCGATATAAGGTTCTGGAGATTTTCATAGTTTTCTTTTTAAAATCTATATCTTCCCATTTTAAACCGAAAATTTCACCCCTACGAAGTCCAGTAAACAGCATTAGCATAAATGCTATTTTTAATCTATGCCCATTCAAAGCTTCTATTAAAAGATTTTGTTCTTCTCTTGTTAAAACTCTTGCTTCATTTTCTTTCTTTTTGGGTTTAATAGTTGCTTTAACAGGATTTTTTATTATTATATCATTTAAAACAGCCTGCTCTAAAGAAGAATGTAAAACTCTATGAATTAATTCCGACTGTCTTGGGGAGAATTCGACAGCTTTTTCATTTAGTAATTTTTGTATAGCTTCTGCTCTAAGGTCTTTTATTAAAATATGCCCAATTTCAGGGTTAATATGTTTTCTTACTAATGTCTCGTACGATTCAAAAGTTTTCGGTTTAATCGAGAGTTTTTTATAATCATTTAACCATATTTCTAGCCAAATTGACAGCATTAGTTGGCCTTAACCTTGGTATAATGTATAATATTAACCGGATTTGGAGGGTTAATGTATTTCCTCCTGGGACAGGCCATAATTGGCCGATTACCCGTAAAAAAGAGTATTAATCCATTCCGGTAAGTCTATACGTTTTGGCTGGTTGAGGCCGGCTTTTTAGCTGGTTCCTCGTGTCACATGCAAGGTTGTTTGCTTACACGGGAAGGAATGGATGCTTTAAGTCCAATTATTTTGAAAGAGGTGTTAGTAATGAAATTGAAACCCATTGCCGGTATTGATGTGGGCAAATTCTTTAGTGAGATGGCTATTCTTTCCCCATCTAATGAGATAGTTGCCCGAATGAAGATTACTCATGATTCCAGTGATGATGTTAAAAGGGCTGTTAAGTTGTTAAGAAAAACGGAAAAAGATTTTGATTCAAAGCCCTTGGTCATTATGGAATCAACCGGGCATTATCACAAAATCCTTTTCCATTCCCTTAATTCGTTTGGATTTGAGGTCTGTATCATTAACCCAATCCAAGCTAATTGTATCAAAAATATTGGGATAAGGAAAGTAAAAAATGATAAGGTTGATGCCCAAAATATTGCCCTATTGTATAGGTTCCAAAATCTAAGTACTACAAGTGTACCTAATCAAGATATTGATCATTTAAAGGGACTTTGCCGTCAGTATTATAAGTTAAGTGATGAGCTTACCATGTATAAAAATAGGTTAACCAGTGTTATAGATCAGCTTATGTTAAACTTTAAGGATGTTTTTTCGGATGTTTGCTCTAAATCTGCTTTAGCTGTTTTAGAGGAGTATCCAACTCCAGCTGCTATAGTTAAGGCCAATAGAAATAAACTAATTGATGTTATAAAAGTTTCTTCTCGTAGGAGCATTGATTGGTCTACTAAAAAATATGAGGTGTTGCTTTTAAAGGCTAAAGAGTTTAAATCTTTAAGTGTTGATAATATCACAAATGTCACTATGCTTAAGGTATATATCTCTATGGTCAGAAATCTTAAGGAAAATCTTAAAAATATTCTTGTAGCCATTCAGCAGCTTATTGATGATGATATTAAAAAGGATATCCCCTTTTTTTCTAAGGCCCTACAGTTACTCCAAAGCATACCCGGTATTGGTTTAATTACGGCTGCTACTATTTTAGCTGAAATAGGTGATTTTTCAGCTTTTGCAAAGCCTAAAAAGTTAGTTGCTTTCTTTGGCATAGACCCTTCTGTAAGGCAATCCGGAGAGTTTAATGCTACACGTAATAAAATGTCTAAAAGAGGCTCCAGGCTGCTAAGAAGAGTACTTTATACCACTGCTTTAGCCAATATTCGCACCAATAGAAATAAGGAAGCCATTAACCCTGTTTTGATGGATTATTATAAAAAGAAATCCCAGTCTAAGGCGAAAAAGGTTGCTTTAGGTGCTGTAATGCATAAGCTGGTTTATATAATTTTTGCTGTTATGAGGGATGGTAAGCCTTTTGAATTACGTGATCCCAAGGTGCATGCTCAAATGCTTTCTTTAAAGAATACTGCTGCGTAATTATTTTTATGCCCGATATTTAGTTTTCAATGTTCATATTATTAATGTGTGAGGTTGGCATATATAAGGTAAGTAAAAAATACTTGTACACAAGTATGTAAAAATTAGTGGAAAAATCTAAAAAATTAAAAAAAGCACAAAAATACAAAAAAGCATGGGTATTTTGTCTATGCTTTTTTGTACGTATTTAGCAGTAGCTATAACCTCTATGTAACTGCTAAAATAGAATTAACAAATTCCGTTAAATAAGAATGAACAGTATTTCCCACGAACTTCCTTTCCTGTATGATTGAACTGGAAAATAAAAATAATGAATATATTGTTGATTTCCAGCTAGAAAATTTGGATAATTCAAGATCAAGAA
>CAYXUX010000063.1:0-10582 GCA_964468275.1 uncultured Clostridiaceae bacterium | reverse complement strand
AGGAGGATATAAATTGATTAATGAAATTGAGAAAAGCTCTGAAAACAAAATGGGCAAAACAATAGGAGTATTGAAAAGGGATTTGGCTTCATTAAGAGCAGGGCGTGCCAATCCGGCTATTCTAGATCGTCTTACTGTAGATTATTATGGCACTGAAACGCCTATAAATCAGCTGTCTAATATTTCTGCCCCGGATCCTAGGTCCATATGTATTCAACCTTGGGACCCAAAAGCAATACCGCTGATAGAAAAAGCAATACTAAAGTCGGATTTAAGCATAAACCCTACCAATGACGGTAATATAATTAGATTAACAATCCCACAACTTACGGAGGAAAGAAGAAAAGAGCTTGTTCGGTTAATTAAAAAGATGGGGGAAGAAGCAAAAGTAGCAGTAAGGAATACCAGAAGGGATGCTAATGACAGTCTAAAGAAAACAAAAAAAGACGGTAAAATTGCAGAGGATGAATGGAAAAAAGCTGAAGACAGTATTCAGAAGATTACCGACAAGCATACAAAAGAAATAGATAATATTATAGAGACAAAAGAAAAAGAGATAATGGAGGTATAATTCTGAATTCTAAATTAGGTTTAATTGGCTGCAAAATTAATTCTGTAATCGAAAAACTTGATAAAAATAAAGAATTGATAGTTCAAATAACTCAAACTACGCATAAGAATAAAATAGATGAGAGAAAAGAACAGGAACTTGTTGTAATCAGGCAAATAGAAGATGATTATAGGGTTATTTTAACAGTATCACGGTTTTGTTAATTTTCCCCTCTAATTTTTGAGGGGCATTTATTTGAGAAATAAATTTACTTCAAATATAATTATTAATAGATATTTCTTTGTTAATTTGGGGGACATATGATGATAAAAGAATTAGATAATTTACTGCCCAAACATATAGCAATAATTATGGATGGTAATGGAAGATGGGCAAATCAAAAAAGAATGCCAAGAACATTAGGGCATAAAGCAGGAGTAGAAGCATTAAAAGAGATTGTAAAATATGTTGATAAAATTGGAATAAAAATACTAACAGTATATGCATTCTCAACTGAGAACTGGAAAAGACCTCCAGAAGAGATTGAATACTTGATTAATTATCTTTTAATAGAGTACTTAAAAAAAGAAATTGATGAAATTAATAGAAATAATGTAAGAATTAATATTATTGGAGACATAAGTCCTTTACCTGAAATAGTTAAAAAAGAAATTTCCAAGGCTGTTAGGTTAACCGAAAACAATAAGGGGCTTATATTTAATATTGCACTTAACTATGGCGGTAAAAACGAGTTAGTTAACGCATTTAAAACTATTTCAGAAATGATACTTAATGAAACGGTAACACCCGCAGATATAAACGAAGAGTTAATATCTGAATATTTATATACGGCCGGTATTGCGGAACCGGATTTGATTATAAGAACCGGTGGAGAAAAAAGGCTGAGTAATTTTTTAATTTGGCAAGGAGCATATAGTGAATTATACTTTACAAATGTCTTTTGGCCGGATTTTAAAAAAGAAAATTTAACGGAAGCAATAAATGATTATAGAAATAGAAATAGACGATTTGGCGGATTAAAAACGGAGGAGTAACATGTTGAGAACCAGAGTTATCAGCGTAATTATCAGTCTTCCTATAATGATTGCCGCTCTTTATTTAGGTGGCAAAACACTAGTACTTTTAATATTTTTGCTCTCTATTGTAGGTTTAAATGAATACTATAATGCATTTAAAAATGCAGATTTCAAGCCCGATATTTGCTTAGGCTTTTTTGGAACAATATGCTACTATTCAATAATTATAATAGATATGAATTCTATTGTATTATTCTCTTCAATTTTGTTTATAATTTTATTATTATTTTTTGATATAATAAAAAGGGAGAGAAGTATATTAGATATGGCAATTACTATTTCAGGTTTAATCTACATAACTTTTTTGTTCAGTAATATATTATTTTTACAAAAAGGTAGTTTTGGCAGAGTACTGGTTTTGTTTCCATTTATAACCGCATGGTTATCAGATACTTTTGCTTATTTCGCCGGTATAAATTTTGGTAAGCACAAACTATGTCCCGCAATAAGTCCTAATAAGACTGTGGAAGGTGCATTGGGAGGTATTTTTGGCAGCGCTCTTTTCAGTTTTATTGCAGGAACTCTATTTTATAAACTGGGGTTACCAATACCTTTATTTCATTATTTAATAATAGGAGTTTTATGCGGCATAACAGGTCAGGCAGGAGATCTTTTTGCGTCTTCCATAAAGAGATTTTGCAATGTAAAAGATTTTGGAAAAATTTTGCCGGGACATGGCGGAATACTAGACAGATTTGACAGCATATTATTTACGGCACCTACGGTATATATATATTTTAAATTACTTTTCAAAATTCTGAGTGAGTAGGTAGGGTTTAAAATGTTAAAAATTTCAATTTTAGGGTCTACAGGTTCTATTGGTAAACAAACCTTGGATATTGTAAGAAATAATAAAAGCCGGTTTAAAATAACCGCTCTTACGGCAAATACTAATATCCAGTTGCTTTGTGAACAGGCAAAAGAATTTAAGCCTGAAACAATTGCTATAGCTGACATATCAAAATACGGTGAACTTAAAAGAATGATTGATAATGATATAAGAGATATAAGAGTACTTTCCGGTAGGGAAGGGATTGTTGAAGCCGCTACTTATGAAAACACTGATTTGGTTCTTTCAGCAATTGTTGGAATAGCCGGTTTAGAGCCTATTTATAATGCTATCAAGGAAAGAAAAAGAATAGCTTTGGCAAACAAGGAAACCTTGGTTACAGCAGGTGGTATTATTATGAAGGAAGCAGCTAAACGGAATGTGAAAATAATACCGGTGGATAGTGAGCATTCAGCTATTTTTCAGTGTATGGGAAACGATAGAAACAATATTTCCAAAATAATACTAACCGCTTCCGGAGGCCCTTTTAGAACTAAGACATATAAGGAAATCACAAAAGCGACAGTAGCGGATGCGTTAAACCATCCCAATTGGATTATGGGTAAAAAAATTACTGTAGATTCGGCAACTTTAATGAATAAAGGTTTGGAAGTTATTGAAGCCAAGTGGTTATTTGATATTTCACCGGATAAAATTGAAGTATGCATACATCCTCAAAGCATAATCCACTCCATGGTTGAATATGCAGACGGCTCGGTTATAGCACAATTAGGAGTTCCTGATATGAGATTACCGATACAATATGCGTTAACATATCCCCATAGGATTGAAGCATCCGGTAAAAAGTTGAAATTAACTGAGGTAAAACAATTAACATTTGAAGAACCCGATTTAAATAGATTTCCATGTTTGAAGCTTGCTTATGATGCATTACAATTGGGTGACAGCGCATGTATTGTTCTCAATGGAGCCAATGAAGTAGCGGTGAATAGCTTTTTACAGGGTAAAATCAGATTTACGGATATATATAGATTGGTTTATTCAGCTTTGGAAAAACATAAAATCACGACAGTTTCATCTATTAAAGATGTATATTTAATAGATAATTGGTCTAGGAATGTGAGTAAAGAGTTGTTAAAAAAAGGTGGTTATAGTTGATGTCTTTTGAAAATATAATAATTTCAATTTCAGTTTTTCTTGTCTTAGTCTTTATTCATGAATTTGGTCATTTTTTCATGGCTAAAATTTCCGGAATAAGAGTGGAAGAATTTGCATTGGGTATGGGGCCAAAAATTTTTGGCAAGAAAAAAGGTGAAACGCAATATTCAATCAGGCTGATACCTATAGGCGGGTTTTGCAAGCTAACGGGAGAAGATGGAGATTCTGATGACAGCAAATCGTTTACTCAAAAACCTATTATAACCAGGATGGCGGTAATATTTTTTGGACCGTTAATGAATCTGTTATTAGCGGTTTTGATTCTGTCTTTGGTAATAACTTATTCTCCTGTAATAAGCGAAGTAATATCAGATAAACCGGCTCATGAAGCAGGTATTTTAAAGGGTGACAAGATATTAAAAATCAATGAAAAGGAAATCAAAGAATGGGATGAAGTAAAAACTATAATATCAAGCAATCAAGATTTGCCTTTAAAGATAACGATTAAAAGAAAAGAAAGAATTGAAGATATTGTAGTAAAACCGGTGATTGAAAGCTTAGAAGAAGGGGCAATAATAGGGATTAAACCCACACTTAAAATTAAAAGCCTCTCAATAATACAAGGAGTTAAAGCAACTGTATCAACTATGGGATTAATGTTTGATTTTTTATTCAAGCTTTTTACTAAGAGAGAATCTGCAGAAGATGTATCCGGCGTAATTGGCATATTTATTATAATAAATGAAACAGCAAAGTACGGTTTATTATATGTGTTAAATTTGACTGCTTTTTTAAGTATAAATTTAGCAATTATTAATTTGTTGCCCATACCGGCACTTGATGGCGGAAGATTATTATTTTTATTTATAGAATGGGTTAGGAAAAAACCTTTTGAGGCTGAAAAAGAAGGCTTTATTAATTTTGTCGGTTTTGTTATGTTAATGATATTTGCGGCAATTATTACATTTAGGGATTTAATTAAATTTAATATAATTAACTTTTTTAGGTGAGATGATTTATGAAAAGATATTCTAAAAGTATTAAAATAGGGAATATATTTATTGGCGGCGAAAACAACATTTCCGTACAATCAATGACGAATACAAAAACAGAAAATATTAGCGCTACTGTCAATCAAATAATAGAATTGGAAGATACAGGCTGTGATGTTGTTAGAGTTGCAGTTCCAAACCACGATGCAGCTAGTGCGATTAAAAATATTAAAAAGATGATAAAAATTCCTCTTGTAGCCGATATACATTTTGATTATGAATTAGCTATTGAATCTATAAAGAATGGGGCTGATAAGATAAGGATTAATCCCGGTAATATTGGCGACAAATCTAAACTGGAGAAAGTCGTAATTGCTGCAAAACGTAGCCAAATACCTATTAGGATAGGTATAAATGCCGGTTCTTTAGAGAAAAGCATATTGGAGAAATATGGTTCACCTTCCCCCGACGCAATGATTGAAAGCGCATTAACAAATATAAAGCTAATTGAATCCTTTGAGTTTGATAAGATTGTTGTTTCAATTAAATCCAGTAATGTTTCTGATACTATTGAAAGTTATACTAAACTTTCGAAAATGATAGATTATCCTTTGCATTTAGGAATAACTGAATCCGGTACGGAAAAGAGCGGCATAATAAAATCTTCAATCGGAATAGGATGTTTGTTATTTCAAGGTATAGGGGATACTATTAGAGTCTCATTAACAGGTGAACCCAAAAAAGAGATTATTGTGGCAAAAGAAATATTAAAAAGCTTAGGTTTATTAAAAAACGGTATAGAAATAGTATCCTGTCCGACTTGCGGAAGGTGTAATGTCGATTTGATAAATATTGCAAATACGATTGAAAATGAAATTAATAAATTTAGCACTAAAAAAAGAATTAAAATTGCTGTAATGGGATGTGCCGTCAACGGTCCGGGAGAAGCAAAGGATGCAGATATAGGTATAGCGGGAGGCAAGGGTGAATTCTTATTGTTTATCAAAGGTAAGCCAATAAGAAAAATTTCTGAAAACGGTGTTATAGATGAATTTATAGGTGAAATAAAGAAACTGTTATGAAAAAGGTGGATAATCGTGTCTGTTTCTGTGATTATACCGGCTTATAATGAAGAAAAAACTATTGGGAATGTATTGAGAAGTGTAAAAAGCATTCCATTGGTTGATGAAATCATTGTAGTAAATGACAGTTCAACTGATGATACTTCTCTTATTGCCAAAAACTATGGCGTTTGCGTAATTGATATGCCTGAAAATATAGGAAAAGGCGGTGCTATTAGCGCAGGGTTAAAAATTTGCAGCTCTGAAATAATACTGCTTCTCGACGCCGATTTAATCGGTTTAAAAATGAATCACATATACGACCTTTTAATTCCCGTAATAAATGATGATTTTGATATGACTGTAGGTATATTTAAACA
The DNA here is from genome assembly GCA_964468275.1 of uncultured Clostridiaceae bacterium. Taxonomy (GTDB): domain Bacteria; phylum Bacillota; class Clostridia; order Lutisporales; family Lutisporaceae; genus JAAYKT01. Next base: position 4,554 of record CAYXUX010000063.1, on the reverse strand, counting down.
CGGCAGGACAGTAACGGATTTCGCCCAAAAAATAGCACCGAGACTCTCCGGACAAAGAGCCTTAAAAAAGCTAATGTTGGAGGAAATAGACGATATTGATTTAATCGGATATGGTTTGGAAGCTTCATTGACAAAACTTGTTAAGAATAAATCTTATAAAGTTAAGGAAGTGTATTTAAAGGATTTAACCCACTTAACAAAAGAGGAGAAAATGGGTGTAATGTCAGGCTTTTCATCAAGGATGAAAATGTATTGGGACATTATGAAGGTTATGAAAAAGAATATTAAATAAAAAAATTTTAATATGGTGATACGGATGAAGAAAGAATTTTTAAATATTGAAAACATTAATTATCATTTAATTTTTGAAGTATTAAATGTGAAAGTATATCCCAAAAATCAATCTTGGGATATTTATATTATTCCTAAAGTATTAATTGATTCCAATAAATTGTCTTTAATGGAAGGTGTTTTTTCAAAAACATACAAAGTGAAGAATATCAAATTGATTTGTAAGTACTTATCAGAACGAAGTTATCTTTCTAATATTTTTAATGATAATTGGAATCAAATGATTGAAATTGTTCTATTAGAAAACCCCGGGCTGACAGGATTTCTCAATGATAGTTACATAGAATTTCAAGAAGGGATGATAATCATTATACCGGCATCAAAAAGTGCTTGGAGTTTTTTAACGGAAAAAAATTTTGATAAAATTCTAAAAGAAATAATGATTAAACATTATAATATTGATTTAGCTGTTCAACTAAAGTACGTTGAAGAAGAAAAAAATGAACTTGATTTTGGAGAAGGCATTAAAAATGAAGAAAAGCAAATCATTAATGATGTTTTAAGGAATAATAGCGATAGAGCAGAAAGTGATGTAAAAAACACACAAAGTGTAATATATGGAAAACAAATAAATAATTCAGAAATTTTACCTATGGAGAGAATTAGCGAAGAGTCCGGAAGTGTAGTTGTTGAGGGTACTGTTTTTTATGTAGAAAGCAAACAATTGAATAACGGGAATGAGATTATAAACTTTTATATTACAGATTACAGCAATTCAATAAACTGCAAAATGTTTTTAGGGAAGGATGATTCAAGCAAGTTAAATAATAAATTAATTGAAGGTATCAAAATAAAAGTAAAAGGTGACATTAAATTAGATACATATACTAAAGATATAGTCCTGCATCCGAAAAGCATATTGGAAATACCGGAAACAAAAAGGATTGATAATGCAAAAATAAAAAGAGTGGAATTGCATGCACATACAAATATGAGTGCAATGGACGGAATAGCACCTGTGACGGATCTCATTAAAAGAGCAAAGGAATGGGGGCATAAAGCTATAGCTATAACAGATCACGGAGTAGTACAAGCATTTCCGGAAGCCTTTGAGGCATCAAAAAAATACGATATAAAAGTATTATATGGTGTTGAAGGTTATTTAGTCAACGATGAAGTCCCTATAGTATACAATAGTAAAAATTATGATTTTGATGATGAATTTGTTGTCTTTGATATTGAAACAACAGGTTTATCTTCCGTAAACGATAAAATAACTGAAATAGGTGCGGTTATTATAAAAGGCAGAAAAGTAATTGCAAGCTATAACTCTTTAATTAATCCTGAAGTATCAATACCGTTAAAGATTGTTAAGCTTACCGGAATTACAGACAAAATGGTTTCCGGAGAAAGAACTATTGATAAAGTATTACCGGAATTTCTTTCATTTGCAGGGGATAGGCCTTTGGTTGCCCACAATGCGCTCTTTGATTGGGGGTTCATCAAAAACAAATCCGAAGAATTGGGATATGAAATTAAAAATACTATTATTGATACTTTAGAGTTATCCAGAAATCTATTGACAATAAAAAAACATAGACTTAATGATCTATGCGATCATTTTGGTATAAATTTATCAAATCATCATAGGGCTAAGGATGACTCGGAGGCCACTGCAAAAGCATTAGTTGAAATGTTTAAATTGTTAGAAAAAAAGAAGATTAATAATGTATCCCATATAAATAGAATTATAAAAAAATCCAAAAGTAAATCTTTGGAATCATATCATATAATCATCATAGCAAAGAATCAAAAGGGATTATATAATCTTTATAAATTAATTTCACTTTCACATATTGAACATTTTTATAAAAAGCCAAGAATATTAAGAAGTATTTTGGAAGAACATAAAGAAGGATTGATAATAGGTTCTGCTTGCGAAGCAGGAGAAGTATTCCGGCTTATTCAAAAAAATGTTGATTCAAGTATATTATTGCAAAAAGCAAAGTTATATGACTATTTTGAAATTCAATCTTTAGCCAATAATCAATTCCTGATAGATAATGGGACTTTAACCAAAGAAAAGCTAATAGAAATAAATATAAAGATAATTAATTTAGGAAAGTCACTGAATAAGCCTGTTGTGGCCACCGGCGATTTACATTTCATTGATCCTTCCGATGAAGTATTCAGAAGGATACTTATGGCCGGTCAAGGTTATAAGGATGCAGACAATCAGGCCCCTCTCTATTTTAAAACAACGGATGAAATGTTAGAGGAGTTTAATTATCTAGGTTCGGATTTAGCTTATGAAATCGTTGTTAACAATCCCATATTAATTGCTGACACTGTAGAGAGTATTATACCTATCCCGGAGGAGACTTTCCCGCCAAAGATTGAGGGCGCAGACGAACAAATATATAAAATGGCTATGGATAAGGCATATACTATTTATGGTGAAAGCCTACCTCAGGCCGTGAAAAAAAGATTAGAAACTGAGTTGAATTCAATTATTAATAATGGATATGCCGTCATGTATCTAATTGCTCATAAATTGGTTACAAAATCTATACAAGATGGTTATTTGGTAGGATCAAGAGGTTCCGTAGGATCATCCTTTGTTGCCACAATGTGCGATATAACTGAGGTGAATCCGTTACCGCCTCATTATGTATGTCCTAACTGCAAGTATTCATCTTTTTTTACCGACCATAGCGTGGGTTCGGGAGTGGATTTAGAAGATAAACTATGCCCAAATTGCAGTTTAGAATTAATCAAAGACGGACATGATATTCCCTTTGAAGTATTTTTAGGTCTTGAAGGCAATAAGGAACCGGATATAGATTTGAATTTTGCAGGTGAATATCAAGCAACCGCCCATAAATATGCGGAAGAAATTTTTGGTACGGGCCATGTATTTAGGGCGGGAACAATAGGAACTTTACAAGAAAAAACAGCTTATGGCTTTGTAAAAAAATATTTTGATGAAAGGCTTTTGAATCTCAACCAAGCAGAAATGAAAAGGTTAATCAAAGGCTGCACAGGCATAAAAAGGACAACAGGTCAGCATCCCGGGGGCGTAATGGTGGTACCTGCGGATCATGAAATATATGAATTTACGCCTATACAAAAACCGGCTGATGATATTAATTCTTCTATAACAACAACCCATTTTGATTATCGTTCTATAAGCGGCAGGCTTTTAAAACTGGATATATTGGGGCACGATGTACCGACAATTATTAGAATGTTGGAAGATATTACGGATTTCAAAGCAAATAATATAAAATTTGACGATAAGGCTGTTATGAGTTTGTTTACATCTACTGAAGCCTTAAATGTGGATCTTAAAGAGATTGATTGCAGAATAGGTACTTTGGGCATACCTGAATTTGGGACAAAATTTGTCAGGCAAATGCTTATTGACACGAAGCCTACTACTTTTGCCGAACTTGTAAGAATATCCGGCCTGTCTCATGGAACCGATGTTTGGCTTAATAATGCACAAGATTTAATCAAAAACGAAGTTGCTTCATTAAAAGAGGTTATTTCTACAAGAGACGATATAATGCTGTATCTTATATTCAAAGGAGTGGATCCAAAATCAGCCTTCAAAATTGCCGAAAATGTTAGAAAGGGAAAAGGATTAAGCAAAGAACATGAAGAAGCTATGAAAAATAAAAGCATACCCCAATGGTATATTGATTCGTGCAAAATAATCAAATATTTATTTCCAAAAGCTCATGCTACGGCTTATGTTATGATGTCTCTTAGAATAGCATATTATAAAATCTACTACCCTGAGGCATTTTATGCTTCATATTATACCGTGAGAATTGAAGATTTTGATACGGATTTTTTTATAAAGGACATGAATTATCTGAAGAAAAAGTGGATTGAGTTTAACAAAAAAGGGAATAATGCTACTGTTAAAGAAAAAAATTTGATGACAGTCTTGGAGGTTGTATATGAGATGTACAGTAGAGGTATTAAGCTTTTACCTGTTGACTTGTATAAATCATCAATGAAAAAATTTATTATAACTAAAGATGGAATACTTCCTCCTTTGATGACGCTGCAAGGATTAGGAATAAATGCCGCAATTAGTATCGTAAAAGAAAGGAAGAAGAACCCTTTTATCTCCATTGAGGATTTAAAAGAAAGAACAAAGCTCAGCAAGTCAGTAATTGAAATACTAAAAGACCACGGCTGCGTAGATGATTTACCTGAAGAAAATCAGTTATCGCTTTTTTAAGTTAAGCC
>CAYXUX010000062.1:0-10972 GCA_964468275.1 uncultured Clostridiaceae bacterium | reverse complement strand
GCCCGAAATGAGTTTAGAAGTTTAGGTTTCGTAACTCTGCTGCTGTATAATATACACCGGCATAAAGAACGAGCTTTATCGCATATGCCGAATTCTTAGAAAGTTGCATAGATAGGCAAGTTAGACCTATTAAAATCATATTCTGCGTGCTAAGCCTATTATGTAACTTTTTCAAAATTCGATACTATATAAGCTTTACACCTTTCTGCAATTACACAAAGAATATATGCTTACACCTTCCTGCAAATGCAGGTATGATACACATCGATAATGTATGCGGAGCGATATGCTATTTTAAATACTTCAAATACCGGGGAATTGATATATAATAGAAGTATCAAATGCAAGAGGAGAATTTTTGTGAAAGATACTGTTCTGGAAGAATTGAGGGAAAACAGTGCCGAATATCTTTCCGGTGAGGAATTGAGTAAAAAATTAGGCGTTTCTCGGACATCCATTTGGAAGCATATAAAGAAACTAAAAGAAGAAGGATATATTATAGAATCTTCTACGAAAGTAGGTTATAAACTTATTGGAGCACCTGATATTCTGTATCCTAAGGAAATAGAAAGACTAATTGATACTGAAATAATTGGCAGAAAGATAATATTTTTTGAATCTATTGATTCAACGAACAACTATGCAAAGATGATTGCTGCTGACAGTTTTATAGAAGGGATGTTAATAGTTGCGGAAGAACAAACACTGGGTAAGGGTAGAATGGGAAGAGGCTGGATATCGCCAAAGGGAAAAGGAATCTGGGTATCAATAATGTTAAAACCTGATATGAAACCCGAACAAGCGATGCAGATAACTATCATTGCCTCCTATGCTGTAGCAAAGGCCATAAAAGAAGTGAGCAATTTAGAGGCATTGATTAAATGGCCTAATGATATTGTAGTAAATGGTAAAAAGGTTTGTGGCATCCTAACGGAAATGGGTGCCGAAATGGATGCAATAAACTATTTAATTGTAGGCATTGGCATTAACACAAATATAGATAAGACGAGTTTCACACAAAGAGGATTAAATACTGCTACATCCTTAAAAATAGAAGCCGGAGAAAATATTGATAGAAAGCTTTTATTGTCTAAAATAATAATGAATTTTGAAAAGCTATATTTGGATTTAGCAAAAGATTTAGATATTACAAATATTATAAACAATTATAAAAAACTGAGCGTAACTTTAGGTAAAGATGTGAGGATTATATATAATAATGAAGAGCAACTTGGATTTGCAAAGGACATAAATAATTCAGGTCAGCTTGTAGTGATTTTGGAAAATGGAGAAGAAATAGAGATTGTATCAGGGGAGGTTTCTGTTAGAGGCATTTATGGGTATGTATAAAGCAGACGTAATCTAAGCATGCTTTATAAACATATCGAAGAATGTAAGATATAGCTGCATGTTTTTCTATATGGAGATAGTTAAGGTATGAACAGTAAATGGAAATATTGATGAAGATTCTGAATAAATAAAACTAGTTGTATTAAGTAGCAAATGATGATAAAATTATTTTGGCCGACATCTTCAATGGGTCGGACTATCAAAAATCGATATAATATCGTCCGGTATCCTTAGTGAATCGGAACGGAGGTGCAGAAATGTATAGCGAAAAGGTAAAATCGTATAACTCAATCAGGAAAATGGCGGTTACAGGTATGTTAGCAGCGGTTTCTATACTATTAGGCAGCACACCTTTGGGTTTTATACCTATAGGTCCTACCAAAGCTACTATAATGCATTTACCTGTAATAATTGGAGCAATTATGGAGGGGCCCCTAGTCGGAGCAGGGATAGGTTTAATATTTGGTATATTCAGCATGATACAAGCCGTAATGGCTCCAACAATTACTTCTTTTGTTTTCCTTAATCCTTTGGTTGCTGTTCTGCCTAGGATAATAATCGGGTTGACAGCATATTATACTTACAAGATGACAAAGAATTCTTCCGTTACTGCGGCAATAGGTACTTTAACTAATACTATAGGGGTTTTAGGTATGATTTATCTAATCTATGGGGCCCAGTTTGCGGAGGCGTTGGGACAAGAAAAGGCAAGAGCCGGTGCATTAATTTTAGGGATAGCAACTGCTAATGGCATACCCGAGATAATAGTTGCGGTTTTAGTTGTAACAGCAGTTGTTGCTGCGCTTAAGAAGATGAAAAAGGTTTAAATAAGCCAGGCAAAATGCCTGGCTTATATTAAATAGAGTAGGAGTGATGGCCTGTGATACTGGTTATAGATGTTGGTAATACGAATACAGTATTGGGATTATATGAAGACAAGAAACTCCTTGATTACTGGAGAATAAAAACAGATGCAAAAAAAACATCGGATGAATATGGTTTGATGATTTATCATTTATTCGAATTTTGCGGATATGAAATGAAAAATGTCAATAATATTGTAATATCTTCAGTAGTACCGACTATAATGTACACATTGCAACATATGGTGAGAAAGTTTTTTAGTAAAGAAGCATTGGTAGTAGGCCCCGGAATCAAAACCGGGATGAATATAAAGTATGAGAATCCAAGGGAAGTAGGTGCAGATAGGATTGTTAATGCTATTGCGGCATTTGAACAGTATGGTGGGCCCCTTGTTGTAGTTGATTTTGGCACAGCGACAACTTTTTGTGCTATATCTGAAAGTGGTGATTATTTAGGAGGCGCAATTTCGCCGGGGATCCAAATATCTATGGATGCACTATTTCAAAAAACTGCTAAGTTGCCGAGGGTGGAACTGATAAAACCAAATACCCTAATATGTAAAAACACTGTAAATAGCATGCAAGCGGGAATAATATTCGGTTTTGCCGGCCAAGTTGATTATATTGTAAAACGCATGAAAAATGAGCTGGGAAGTGAAAATACAAAAGTTATAGCAACCGGCGGCTTCGCACGTTTAATAGCTTCAGAATCCGAGACAATTGATGTTGTTAATAACCTTCTTACTTTAGAAGGTTTAAGAATTATATATGAAAGAAATAAAGAAACAGCGATTTAAGGAGAACTTATGGATATAGGCGGAGTTAAGACGGAAACTAATATATTCCTTGCTCCTATGGCTGGAATATCAGATATAACATTTAGAACTATTTGTAAGGAATTTGGGTGCGGGCTTACATATACTGAGATGATAAGTGCAAAAGGTATATACTATAAAAATAATAATACTTACAAACTTATGAAGATGCACAAAGAGGAAAAACCTATTGCAATGCAGATTTTTGGGAACAATCCGGATATTATGGCTGATTCAGCTATTCAAATGGAAAAAGCCGGTGCTGATATAATTGATATAAACATGGGCTGCCCAACTCCTAAAATTATTAATAACGGTGACGGCTGTGCTCTTATGAAAAAACCCGATTTGGCAGGCAAAATTATTCATGCCGTAGTTAATTCTGTAAATATTCCGGTTACGGTTAAAATTAGAAAGGGATGGGATGAGAAAAGCATAAATGCGATTGATATAGCGCAAATAGCGGAAGAAAAGGGTGCACAGGCAATAACTATTCATGGGAGAACGAGACAACAGTTTTATAGTGGCAAAGCGGATTGGGAGATAATTAAAAAAGTCAAAAGCATAATAAGTATTCCTGTTATCGGTAATGGAGATATATTTACAGCTGAAAATGCAAAAAAAATAATTGATGATACAAATTGCGATGGTATTATGGTAGGAAGAGGTGCTCATGGGGATCCGTGGGTTTTTGATAGAATTATTACATATTTGAAAAACGGTGTATTGCTTCCTAAACCGACTGTAGAGGAAAGAATAAATATGATAATAAGGCATATGAATAAAATGATAGAACTTAAAGGAGAATATAACGGAATAAAGGAAATGAGAAAGCATATAATTTGGTATCTTAAAGGATTACCCGATACAAATAGAATAAAAAGACAGATTTTTAGCTTGATTGATAAGGAAGAAATAATAAAACTACTAAAAGGCTATTTAGACTCTTTTTATTTTAAAAAACATAACAATGCGCAAACTACCAAAATATAAAACTAAACAACAAATCTGATATTTAAAAGGCCCTAATATTTTCAAGAAAGGGGAGTTTGCATCATGAAACGTGTTGTAAGTGTTAGTATAGGATCGTCTAAAAGGGATCATAAAGTAAGCTTAGACTTTCGTGGCGAAGAAATAGTTATTGAAAGAATAGGCACTGATGGAGATATACGAAAAGCCATAAATATCATAAAGGAGTTGGACGGGAAAATTGATGCTTTTGGAATGGGTGGTATAGACATTTTTATTAGAACCGGGAACAAAAAATACGTAATCAAGGATTCGCTTCAAATAAAAAATGCGGCAAAAATTACCCCTATAGTTGACGGTTCAGGCCTTAAAGCATCATTAGAAAGACAACTGCCCAGATTTATAAATGATAATATCTTACCTTTAAAGGGTGAAAAGGTCTTTATACTAACAGCTGTCGATCGCTATGGAATGGCTGAAGGGTTTGCTGAAATGGGTTGTGACTTAATTATAGGGGATGTAATGATTGCTTTAGGTCTAAATATACCTATATTTTCATTAAAAAGACTTGAGAAGGTTGCTTCTATAGCGGCACCTATAGTATGCAGGCTACCTTTTGAAATGCTTTATCCCACCGGTAATGCTCAAAATAAAGGTGAAAGATCGACAGGCAAATATGATAAATATTTTTACGGGGCAAAAATAATTGCAGGTGATTTTCATTATATAAAAAGGCATCTGCCTTCCAATATGAAGGGGAAAATAATTGTTACTAATACAGTTACAGAGGAGGATATTGATTGGCTGGAAAGTAAAAATGTAAAGACTTTAATAACATCAACTCCAAACTTATCAGGTAGGTCCTTTGGAACTAATGTTATTGAGTCTTTGGCAGTTGCTATAATAGGGAAGAATCCTGATACGATAACAGGGAAGGAATACCTAGAATTTCTGGAAGATATAGGTTTTGAACCGAGAATAATTCATTTTGAAGATATTGCTATGGAAAGCGTATAATCTTGAAGCAGGTTATCTTCACTTAGCAATATAATAGTGTTAAATTGAGTGCTTTAATAAGACCTTGACAATACTAAAGTGCTATTTTATAATAAACAAATAACAAGATAAGCAAGCACTGGAAGGAAGTTCTTTTGCAGTGCTTGTTATATTCATATATAGGAAAGAATTTGAAATTTTATAGTTAAATAAATTTATATTTTAAAGGGGAGACGGAATATGTCGTTTAATAAAGAAAATATATTAACAGTATCCGGGTTAGCGAGACTAGAGAATGAACTAAACCTTTTAAAAACCAAAAAGAGAACGGAAATAGCGCAAAGAATAAAGCAGGCACTTGCATTTGGGGATATAACAGAGAATTCCGAATATGATGAAGCAAAGAATGAGCAAGCGTTTATTGAGGGGCGTATTGCACAACTTGAGAATATACTAAAAAATGCAAAGGTTATAGATGATGAGGACATAGATACAGAAAAAGTAAGTATTGGTGCGAAAGTAAAGTTAAAAGTAATAGATGAAGAATATGATGATGAAGTAGAATATACACTAGTTGGCTCTGCAGAGGCAGATCCGATTAATTTAAAAATATCAAATGAGTCTCCCGTGGGTAAAGCAATTCTAGGCAAATCTATAGGCGAAAAGGTGGAAATAAATGTTCCTGATGGTATAATTAAGTATGAGATTTTACAGATTAATAAATAGGAGGTATCTAAATGGCAAATGATGAATTAAACCTAAGTGAAATATTGAGGGTAAGAAGAGAAAAACTTAAAAAACTTAAAGAAGAGGGTAAAAACCCATTTGACATAGTAAAGTATGATGTAACACATCATTCAGACATTATTAAAGAAAAGTTTGAAAAAACGGAAGGTTCTTTTGTATCAGTTGCAGGTAGGATTATGTCTATGAGAGATATGGGAAAGGCATGTTTTTTTGATGTTCAAGATAGATATGATAGAATTCAAGTTTATGCAAAGACTAATGATTTAGGTGAAGAGAACTATAGTGAATTAAAAGGTTATGATATTGGAGATATAGTTGGCGTAAAAGGTAAGGTTTTTAAAACTAAAATGGGGGAAATATCTATTCACGCTGAGGAAGTGATTTTACTGACAAAATCCCTATTACCTTTACCGGAAAAGTGGCATGGGTTAAAGGATGTAGATATAAGATATAGGCAAAGATATGTGGACTTGATAGTCAATTCGGAAGTTAGAGCTACTTTTGAGAAGAGGACTAAAATTATTCAAGCTGTTAGAAAATTTTTTGACGATAGAGATTTTTTAGAGGTTGATACTCCGATTCTGGCTACCATTGCTAGCGGCGCTGCAGCAAGACCTTTTAAGACACATAGTAATGCATTAGGTATAGACTTATATCTTAGAATTGCTACGGAATTGTACTTAAAGAGACTTATAGTCGGTGGTTTTGAAAGGGTTTATGAAATGGGCAAGGATTTCAGAAATGAGGGTATAAGTGTCAGACATAATCCTGAATTTACTATGATAGAGCTATATCAAGCCTATGCAGATTATAACGATATGATGGATCATTGCGAGCAATGTGTGGCTTATTGTGCCCAAGAAGCCTTAGGAACGACAAAGATAGTATATCAGGGTACGGAAATTGATTTGACACCTCCATGGAATAAAATGACTATGATTGATGCCGTGAAAAAATATTCAGGAATAGATTTTAATGAAATAAAAGGGGATGAAGCGGCAAGGGAAATAGCTGTGAAGCTTGATGTTATTGATGAATTAAAAAAAGACCTTAAATATTGTACTTGGGGAGATATATTAAATGCAGCCTTTGAGGCATATGTAGAAGAACATCTGATACAACCAACTTTTATTATTGATTATCCCGTAGAGATTTCTCCATTAACTAAAGGGAAAAAGGATGATCCCACTATTACCGAAAGGTTTGAGGCATTTATTTACGGCAGGGAAGTTGCTAATGCATATTCGGAATTAAACGATCCCATTGTACAAAAAGAGAGGTTTTTGCAGCAGCTTCAAGACAAAGAATACGGTGATGATGAGGCTTATGCAATGGATGAAGATTTTGTTACTTCTTTGGAGGTTGGCATGCCGCCTACCGGCGGAATGGGAATAGGAATAGATAGGATAATAATGTTTCTGACTGATTCTTATTCAATTAGAGATGTAATACTATTTCCGACAATGAAACCTTTAGAATAAAAATATAAATAAAAAAACGGCTCCGCTGCAAATGTAACGGAGCTCTTTATATTTAAAGATTAAATTATGATTTTTGGAAATACTAATTTTAAACCTTTTCACAACGTAATCTTAATCAAATATTAATAATTTACAATAAGGGAATATTAATTTATACCATGTAAGAACAGTAGTTATACAATGTATTATTAAAAAACATTTGGAGATAGTGTTGATTTTTATACGAATAAATAGTATAAAAAGATAGGGTATTATTTTTAAATATAGAAATGTCGCAATTTTAACTAAAGAAATGGAGGAGTATTAATGAACTTAGAAAATATGTTCAAACTTAAGGAACATAATACAACAGTGAAAACTGAAATCATTGCAGGGATTACGACTTTCATGACTATGGCTTACATAATCATTGTAAATCCCATTATTTTATCTGAAGCGGGAATGGACTTTGGTTCCGTGCTTACAGCAACATGTTTGGCCGCAGGATTAACTACAATTTTTATGGCCTTTTATGCTAATTATCCTTTTGCTCTTGCACCGGGCATGGGTTTAAACTCGTTCTTTGCATTAGGTGTAGTAGTGGGTATGGGCTATAGCTGGCAACTGGCTTTGGCAGCAGTATTTATAGAGGGTATTATATTCATAATAATGTCTTTTCTTAAAGTAAGGGAGGCTATAATTGATTCTATTCCTGCGAACCTAAAATATGCTGTAAGCGTAGGTATAGGTTTGTTTATCGCTTTTATTGGTTTTTCAAATGCCGGCATAGTAGAAGCCGGAGGGGCAATTCTTCAGTTGGGAGATATGAAAGACCCAAATGCTATTTTAGCGGTGATTGGTCTTATTATTACCGGCGTATTGCTGCATAAGAGAGTTAAAGGTGCTTTATTTATCGGAATTATTATTTCTACAATTATAGGATTTTTTATGGGAATTGCGCAACTTCCAACAAGCATTATAGAAATATCTTCAATGTCTCCTACCTTTCTTGCAGCCTTAAAGGTAGATTGGTCTCAGATATTCAGTTTAGATTTTTTGATTATTATTTTTACATTTTTATTTGTTGATATTTTCGATACTGTGGGAACTGTTATAGGAGTCGCTTCTAAGGCGGATATGCTTGACAAGGATGGAAAACTTCCAAAAGCAAGTCGTGTACTGCTTGCAGATGCCATAGGCACAACAATGGGAGCATTGTTTGGAACAAGCACTGTTACAACATATGTTGAAAGTGCATCAGGAGTCGCAGAAGGAGGAAGAACCGGCTTAACTTCATTAACAACAGGGGTAATGTTTTTATTTGCTTTATTATTTTCACCCATCTTTTTAATAGTACCCGGAGCAGCAACTGCACCTGCATTAATACTTGTTGGCCTATTTATGATGGAGCCTATTTTGAAAATTGACTTAACAGACTATACTGAAGCTATACCGGCATTTTTGACCATAATCATGATGCCTATAGCTTATAGCATTTCTGAAGGAATTGTTTTTGGCATGTTGTCTTATACATTATTGAAAGCTTTTACCGGTAAAGCAAAGGAAGTTTCAGTGGTTATGTATATCTTATCTTTGATCTTTATTTTTAGATTTATTATATGAAATTGAGTTGAAACAATAAATTAATAAAACAAAGCAGTTAAACAAAAAGGCAATATTAGGTAAAGCCTTACCTAATATTGCCTTTTTTAGTTTCTGCTTTTTAATGTTTCATTTTCGATGCTCACTATGTATTTTTTTGATTCATCGCTTAGCATATCAACAAGTTTCTTTCTATAAAGTTGTCTGACACTCTTTTTTGTAGAATTCCTATCCTTAGCCAAATCCCTCCAAGATAATTTTTTTCTATTATAATATATATCAATGTCACAAAGTCTGATATCATCATTTGTATGTTCTAGACCTATCATTATGCTTTTAATATAAGACGGGTCATAGAAGGTAAAGAATTTAAGGCTATACACTCCAACCGGCATTAAGATAAAAGGATAGTCCTTTGACCAAGCTTCGCCAAGAACGATACCAAGTTCAAGATGTTCTATTACATGCATGAGTCTTCTGTAATGGAAAGGATAGGCGTTGTAAATATCATATATCCTAATTTCGAGTTCGTACCAATTTTTATTTGCCAGCCCTTCATTAAGGTATCTTAGTGCGTTCATTTTAAGATTTCTGTATAAGCTTTTTGTGTTATAATCAATTTGCAAACATTTTTCGTAGAAATCATTTAATCCAAGATTTATATTTAAAGGCTTTTCTGTAAATGCAATAACACTGCAATCAAGATCTAAATTAAAAGAAGTTTCAATGATACTGCTTATTTTCCCTTCATAGTCTTTTAATATGGAATAGATTATTTTATTTTTATCACCAAAAGTTCTAAAGATAATAAATCTGGGAGCCATTTTTACACTCTTTATTATGTTATAAGTCCTTTCGTTAATAACTTTACACAGTATAGAATCTAAATCCATGGCAATCAAGTATAAGCAAGAAACATCATCTATAATAGAAGGCTTTGCTATATCTTCTGTTAAGTAAATCGCGGTATAATCTTCGTTTGATTTGGCGGAAACAGTGTGTATATTTGACTTTAATGCGTCAAAGTTTTCCAGCAGATATTTGTCCAATTCCTTTAAGTTATTAGTTTCTATAATTAAATATTTTGTGCTTTTTCTTACTAAAGAAATCATGAATTATTCCTCCTATCTCTTTATTTTGGATACCTTTTTCTTGTTATCTACAATATTCTTAGAATAACGAAGATAAATTTTATTATTATTTTATATTTTCATTTTTTACCCTACAATTCATTAATTATTTGACTTCCCGGCTGGCTACCCTGCATTCTAATAACTATTTTACTAATCAATTTTTCCAACTAACAAACTATTGTTATAAACCAATTTTTCTTTTCATCAGTCTGGATTCGTCAACGGTAACCGGGTAAGCGAGATAGTATATCTTTTTAGACTTACTTGTTAATATATTAATACTTTTGATTCCATTGAAATATACTTTATTGCTTACAATATCACTTCTTAAAGATATGTCGTGGCCATAAAAATTATAAGGTGAAGGGTCTTTGATAATTTCATAAGGGAAATGACTTATAGTTGCAGTAGTATCAAAAATATTTATTTTTCCTACCTTTTCTATAATTATGCTTCTTTTACTATATTTTTTTACTATATCTATATTATCATGATTTCCCATACAAATAAATACTTTACTTGCATTAGATGATTCAAGTATCGAAATAATTTTTTTAACATGGTATTCATATTTAGAAAGAGAATTTTTATAAATTTCAAGTTTGACGTCATCTACTAAATCTCCGGTGTGTATTATGATTTCGGGTGATATTTTTTTTAACAAATATTCTAAAGAGTAAAAAAAACATATGGGAGTATCTGAAATATGAATTAACTTTTTTTCAGTGGAATTATTTAATGATTTCGGTATATAAACTTTTCCTAGTAGACTATAATATATCATCAGAAATTTTTTCATAAAAGCTCTCCGAGTTTTAATTTTAACTTTATTATATATGATATTTGATTTAATTCAAAACTAAAATTTTATTGAATATTTTATTGGATAAAATGAAATATTAGAATTGATAAAAGCAATAAATATTTTATAAAAAACATTTTGATTGTGCTAAATGTAATTATTAAATATCTGCACGGAAGGTTCTATATGATATGTAGGCAAGTAAGGTTTCACAGATTTGCAGATAATAGTAAGA
>CAYXUX010000061.1:0-10990 GCA_964468275.1 uncultured Clostridiaceae bacterium | reverse complement strand
TATAGAAACTATGTACTTACTGATGCAAAATGGGCATATAACTCCATACGCTTTTATACTGACGATGGCATATACGATGTATTAGATGACGAAAAATTAGGTGAAACTGAATTAAATTACTCCACAGATAAAGCAAATTTTACCCAAGACTATAGCAGAGACTTATATGACTTTGACCCGATTTTATATAAGCTGAGAACTAAAGGTGACCTTTTAGTAAATTACTGCGTGAGTTTAGCAAGCACTTCTCACAGTACCCAAAGAGCGGATATTCTTCACTATACGGATTATATTAATCGCTATGGGAATGGTCCTTTTATTTCTTATGGTGCAAAAGAATATTTCAGACTAAAAGGTTCATTTACTTTACATTATGAATATAAAGGTGCTTCTTTTGCACACGCAAAAAACCACGCATTGGTATTTGCCGATGATATTTACCCGGATGTACAATCCGTATACGCAACAAAAGAAATAGACGGGCCAAAAAATTTCAAATATGCGGATAATGACTCCAAAATCTTTATTCATGTTAAATATAACGAGCCTATCCGTTTTTGTGATAATAACGTCAAGCCCCATGACTTGTATTTAAAAATTAAATTAGTGAATAATGAAGGTATCAGCGTGACTGACAGCAGTTTGCTTAAAGCAAAATTTGTCCGTCTAAAAGACGATACCCTTACATTTGAATACAATATACCGGATAAAATCGGAGGTGCAGATTTAGACCATTGTATAACAGGCTTTGACGGAATCATTGAAGAATACAAAGAAAATAATGTTACTAATACTAAAAATGCTTTAAGCTCCAAGGATCCCTATCCTTTAAAAGTTTTGACTTATACGGGAGAGCTTACCGGTCATTATAACCCTAAAGGATTAGTAGAGTATTATTCTAACTCCCTTATTACTGACTTGTCAGGGAACCCGACAAAATCCGCGAATATTCCTTCTCCCGAAAAAAACATTATTATTGATAGAATACCTCCCAAAATCACAAAAATCAATTTTGATGTAGAGGGAAACAAAGGAATTTATTTGGGACCGGGGGCATGGTTTGCTCCGAAAATTTCTTTTTCCGAAGAAATATTTGACCATAACGGCTTCCTCTATGATTATCCTCAAGTATTTATAACAAAAGTTCAAATAGGCTCTAACTTTTTTTTTGAAAATCAGCCCGGCAGATATTTTGATAATAGCGGTCGACTTGTATTTGCTAAAATACCAATATTCGAAAATATGAAATCAACGGGAAGTGACAATGACCTAAATATTATTTCCATTCAAAACACCTCGGTTGGTCGTCCAAAAGACAAAGGGGGGAATGCTCTCCCCAATTACTTTCCTTCGTCGGAAACATCCGCCGCAGAACCTTGGATTGAACTGACGAAAAGTCTCAAAGATGAGCTTGTGGCCGATAAATTTATAGTGGATATGGAGGCTCCCGAAATAACCACAAGCTTGGTAGATTCAACTTCTCCTTACGGAGTAAGGTGTAAGCCGATACTTTATTCTTATACCGGCAGCAGTAATGCAGACTGTCTTTATTTGCCTTTTTCCATAACAGATAATCCCGACGGTGCCGGTGTACGCCCCATAGGAGACGATGATATAAGAAAAGGCTCTTTTCAATGGGTTCTTGCAGATGGGGGCTTAGATTTGACAAAGCTTAATTTCAGTTATGCCGTCACGGACTCGCCGGAACCTCCTGCCCCTGCCGAATGGCAAGCAGGCAGATTTAGCACCGAATACTCCTTTCCTCAGATAGCAAAAAACCAGCACACTGCGGATATGTTTCTCCATATTCGAATAGCTGATTTACCGGATTTGGAAAACCTGTCCCTTGACGGCAGCCCTGTGATAATAAAAGGCGAAGATGCTTTAGGGAATAGGAATACCGGCAAATGGTTTTATTTTGACAGCAGTGAAATAAAAAGTATTTTTGACCACAATCCTCCCGATATCACTGCTGATAGACTTTATAATTATAAAGATAACAGCAAATGGTACTTTGCAGTGGACTTTACTTTTTTTGATAAAAGCAAAATAGATACTGATGGAGTTTATTATGCCTGGATGGATAAAGAAGAAGAACCTTTAGAAAATGACTGGCAAAAACTCTCGGGATTAGGAAGTGAGGCACAGAAAATAACGGCAAAAGTCACTTATGAATTGGAAGATAATAAACCGAATGATAAGGATTTATATATAAAAGTATCTGATAAAAGCTTTAACAAAAATATTGGCCTTGGAGGCCCTTATGCTTTTTCAAAGGATCTGAAAGCTCCTACAGTAGAAATAGAAGCCTCAGGGGGCATTACTGAAAAAGCTGTTATAAAAATAAAAGCTCCTCCTCAGACGGCGACAGCTCAAGTTTCCGGTGAACCTGTAGAAATACCTGCTAATATAATTTTCCGAATTAAGGAACCCTCCGGTATATATTCCAACAAAACCATTGATACAGTGGCAAGCGCTGTTTATAACGGTGAAGTTTATATAGAAAACATTTTTGACAGCGATGATGGTTGGACACTAATTGGGTATGATTCTATAACAAAAAATATCATAGACGGTACTTATTATGGTGAAGCAGAAGTTGAAGCATATATAGGCTACGGCATATCTACTACATCAAGTGGTTTTAATATTAAAAATTTCTATGATTTCCCCGTATCTCAAGAAAATTATTCTTTTAAATTGGCACCGGGGAATAAAAAAGTTCATAATGTAGAAATGGCATCTTCCTCCGGTCTTACTGAAGATTGGCAATCCCCTGAAGACGGCAAAAAATACTTCAATACTCTTTCGGGAATCAGTTTTAATGTTTCTTTATCTAATAGCCTGATGCCGGAATGGGGCGCCAAGGATTTGGATTTGGAAAACTCCTATTTTGCATTATACAAAGAAGGAGAGTCTGAGCCTGTATATGAAACACTTCTTTCCATGTCCAATACCATAACTGTTCCGGATTATGTTTATCATGCCGGGGAATATACGGCGAAAGCTGTGGCAAAAGCAAAGACCTCCGGGCGTATAGATACAGCCGAAATAACAGGCTTATTCGTGGATACCACTGTGCCGGGAGAATTCGGCTTATCAAAAATAGTAACAGAATTTACTCCAAAGGGAAATTCAAATGCAGAGATGCTATGTGCAAAACTTAATGAAAATGCCCTTGCGAATCCTGTATATTTTGAGCATCAAGTAAGCGAAACAGGAGAACAGGGAGGAGATTTGATTACTTTGTATGATAAATCCCCTTATATCCTTTTAGGCTATGGAGAAAATGATTTTGTCGATATTGCAAGGAAGTTTTATTTTACGCCCCTGGTGCCAAATAATGAACTATATATTAAAGTGTGGAATGTTACGGATGGGATAAATGAAAGCAGCAGTAAAGCTGCCGCATCATGGTCGAAATTAGACAATCCTTTTGAAATTGTTTTTGTTGAAAGCACTGAAAATGTTTTATCCGCTTATAGCCCGTGTAAAATTCCTATTATAAAAGGCAAGGAAAACATCCTCCGTTATCAAATATGCCATGCCAACGGCAATAAATCAGAAGAAAAGGTCATTATCGCAGATACTTCAAATGAAGTACCCGAGCTGACTATTATGCTCACTCCCGATGAAGAAGTACCTTCAAATGAGGTAAAGGCTCTGCTGACCAACCTATATAGCTCTACAACCCTTGAAATGACTCCTTATTATTTTAACGATGAATCCTCTTCGTCAATTACGGAGGTCACCGATGAAATATCTTTGCCGAAAAAAGAAGGCAATTGGTTTTTCACTAAGGACAATTATGATAATTATAATATTTTAAATATAAAAGCTCCTTATTTAGATAATATTGCTCCGGCAATAACACTTGAAAGCTCCGCCGGCGAAGGAGACGGCTATGCCATAGAAGCTAGGATTACAGATGAGAATAAATGCAAAATCTTTATGAAATTCGATAATGATTATATGGATAGGCTAAACCTTACAGACTATTTCCCTCTAAACATACCGGAAGGGGAAGCGGTTAAATGGGAAGCGGATACTCCTATGACTACGGGAATATATAGAATTGAAAAAACAGATATAGAAGGGGGTATAAAGCTAAAAATATACGGTGTTTATAAATATGATAAGGATAATCCGGGAGATAAAAATATAGATATATCTATAAAAGCCATTGATATCGCCTATAATACAGAGGAAAATTCCATTGCTGTAGATAATGTGAAAAATACTAAGCCCCAAGTAAATATCAGAACAGAAATCATTTGGGAAATTGTCCCCTATTCTCATAGCGGAAATCCTAATAAGACCGAAGACTATTTTCGTACATACTGTGTAAGTGCAGATTTTAATTTACCCATAAAAAATATAACCCCTGTACCTTATTATAAATTTAATAATGATTATTCCATAGAAAAGAAATTCCTAAGTATGTTTAAAGACGGAGACTATACTATTACTTACAATGATGTTTTCGGTGAGTATTACGAGGAAGAGATAGCTTTCACCATCGACCATGCCGCTACAAGATATGAGAATATGAATATCAATATCTACAGAGACAGCATTAGAAAGAAATTCTCCGTCTATGCTGAACCTGTGGCAAACGAGGGCAAGGACTTTATTCCGGCAAATCAAGGTTCAGTTTTTACAATGTTCGCCAACGTATATCAAGGTGCTCCCCTTTACGGCGCTCATGTAAGAGCCCTTGCTGTTCACAGGGCGTCTGTGGAAGCAAATGACAATGATAAACTTATTATAGCCATGATGAGATACGATTCCGGTTGGCATTTAAATGATAGGGCACCTCTTATTATCGTCGATTGCCCGGCGGATAGAACTCCTGAACCCACAGTCAACTGGTATTATCATGAATTTGCCTCGGATACTGTCCCTGAAGGCTTTGCAGAGACGGATAATAATGTAGATGTATGGCTAAGCTGTCCAATTCCCATTACAAGCACAAATGACAGCGTTTTAAGCCATACCTTTATCCACGGAGAGGACAATAGCTATACCTTTGAATATGAATATCCGGACGGAATAATGGGGGAGATTACCGTAACATTGCCCATAGATATAATTGAGAAAAGAGAAGAACAATCTATGGAGGATATATATGAACATGATGACAGCACAGGAGTAGATGAAGAAGATTTAATATTTAAAGATAAGAATCCGCCAAATGCCTTATTTGAAATAAACAGAGGCTACGGAATTAAATTAAAGGATAAAACATATTGGAACCCGGAGGGAAATGATGATTTAGAAAATCTACTGTCTTTAGCCAGTTTCTATTCTCTAAATACAATAATAATGGATGAAAGTAAAACCAAAATGGTTATATTGGCAGGTGAAAATCCCTCTACTCAAGACATAACTTATGAAAATGCTTCACATGAAGTTGTGGAAGGCATCACTATAAGCGGAACAGTTATAAAAGTCTCCAAGCCTGCCGACTTTACAGTTTTTATAATTGATGAATATAATAATAAGAAATCCTATTTCTTCCCTCTGTCTATATGGAATGAGTTGGATTATATAATGCCTTTTATTGTTGCTGAAGAAGTGATTTATGAAAAAACCGGCTTTTCGGAAGTAGAGGCGTATTTTACTCCCAAGGATGATAAAACACCTCCGGATAATATAGAAATTTTAAGTCCCACGGGGCTGACAAAAAACCCTGACGGCAAATACATCCTTACTTTTACTGAAAATAAAAGCATTGAATTATCTATGAGGGATTTGGCAGGAAATATAGGAAGCGGCAATATAAGTGTGGACTCTATTGATGATAAAGCACCTATCCTTGCATTAGATTGGTGGTCTAAAGGTTATTTGGATAAAAACACAAATGAGATTGACAAGAAAAGGCTTACAACAGAAAAAACAAATCAATCCATTATGGCAAAAATTGTGTCCGATAAGACTATAGAAAAAGTGGAAATCGACTATTTAGAAAACACAGATGCTGGGACATTAGTTCCAAGCGGCGACGAAGATAAATACATCTTAATAGAAAATGAACCAGACGGTATCTATATAAGCTTTTTAAAAAATGTTTATATACGGTTTCGTTGTACGGCGTTAAATGGGAAAGAGGGAAATATGGAATTAATGGTAAGGGATATTATTGATAAAAACCCTCCAACTTATCATTACAGTTTAACCGACGATTCACCTGAAAAAATTAAGGCAACAGTAAATTTCAGCAACTTCAGCGAAGATGTCTATGTCTTTGGGGCCGGCGAATCAGGAAGGCTTATTAAAAAAGGCGGAAGCTTGGAAAAAACTTTCTTTGAAAGAGGCGAATATCTATTCCGCTTTACGGATATTACAGGAAATACTGTTTCAGAAAATGTGATAATAGAAAATATTGATGAGTTTTCTCCCGGCATACTATTATCAGGCATCCCTAAAGCCGGCGAATATCATAAAGACACTATCACTTTTAATGCCACCATGAGCGAAGAAGGGGAACTTACATTTAACGGGAGGACTAAAAATGTTAATGCTCCTGTGGATGATGACAATGACGGTGAAATCCAAGACGAAGAATGTAATTGGGTAGAGTTCTCAATAGACCAAAACGGCAGCTTTATTATAAAAGCTGTTGATATAGCCGGTCGTGAGACTATTGCTTATGTTGAAATAAAATGTTTCGACAAAATACCTCCTACCATTACTTTTAAGCCTTTGACCATCACGGCTTTATCCAGCACTGATTTAGCAAGCCTTAATGAAATGCTAAAAAGCGGAGTTACCCTTAAAGATAATATCAGTGATTACGATAAAATAAACCTGACCTATGATAAATTCACTTCTAATCCGGCGAAAGGCCAATATGAAATCAAATATACTGCTACGGATGAGGCCGGTAATGTGAGCAAAGCCACCCGCTATATAAAAATATATCCGGCGGATGAAATAGATGTCTCTATTAATGATATTAGAACGGAAGCAGATTCAACAACGACTTTGGACAAAGGCAATCTGTCCTTGACAGTGAAAAAACTGCCTTTAGGAGATAACGAACCCTATAAAGTTTATCTCAGAAAAGGTATATGGACGGCGGGACAGATGAAAGGGGTATCACCTATAGCCGACTCAAATAGTTTTTCTATTAACGACAATGGCTATTATACTCTTCATTTAGTAACACAAAATCGAGGGAATTACACCACATTCCTTTATATTAAATAGTAGAAAGGGGGTTGTTTTGTGAAAAGATTTATATCTATTATACTTATTATTACAGTTTTTACCGTTATGGGGCCAATATCCTCTTTTGCGGTATTAGCGGACTCTCCTGCCAAGAAAGCTTTATATGAGCTAAGTAATGAGAATATTACCGTAAATGTTTGGGGTAAAAACGGAGGTTTTATCATTTCCACCAAAGAGGGAAATAAATTTATTAAATCCGACGACAATAAAGAGCTTTTGTATCATAGTGATGAATACGATACTTCTTTTACTTCTTTTCAAGTGACTTATCCGGGAAATGAGACAAAAGAATATATATTCGGAGGTAACTATTCTTTCCTAAGTCTTGGAGGTAACAATTTAACCACGGTGGAGGATAGCACGGGGATTACTTCCACTTGGACTGTGGATGATTTGACTTTTATCCAGAGGATTGAGCTTGCCAATCCTACTTCCAATGAGCATGGAATGGTTATTATCAGTTATAAAGTGCAAAACAACGGCAATAAAAATGTCTCCATTAATCAAAGGCTCCTTTTGGACAGCACTTTAGGCCAACAGGATTATGCCATCTATAAAATAATGGATAAAAACAATGTTTTGCGCACTATAGAAAAAGAACAGGTGGTAGATGCCAATGATTTTATTCCTATGGCTTTTTTCGCCTATGACAATCCGGAAACCCCGGGGATTATGTCCTACACGGTAAACAGTGCAACATCCATGCCCTATAAAGTGGCTTTTGGTCATTGGAACAACTTAGCATCAACAGCTTTTAATTTTGTTCCCGATCCTACTATGCATTTTACCAGCAAAAATAATTTTAAATATCAAACGGCGGACAGCGCCTATGCCCTTTACTACGATATGGGACAAATCCCTTCCGGTGGAGAAAGCAAAATCATATCTACAAATTATGGAGTTTATTCCAATGCGAAAGGAAAAGAACAAGGAGAAATTGCTATAAACGCAGTATCTCCCCTATCTCTCACTTTGGCAAAGGATAAAAAGTCTTATGAAGCAGCTATGGATTCTTTGCCGGGAGAGGCTACTTTCCAAATCCAAGCTCAATTTGATAATTACACCTCCGAAAAAGTTAGGGATTATGACAAAGTCACTGTTGCTTTTTATACATCGAAAGGTATTCTTCCCCTTGACAGCTCGGGAAAGGAAATATTCCCCGTTCCTACTTATGATGACCCTTTTTCCGTGGATATAATAAATTTAAAAAAAGGCACTGTAAGAAACGGGAACTTTTATTTCAAAGCCTTAGTAGACGATAATACGGCTTACAGAAAAATTGAAATGAAAGTATTTGATACGAGCAATGTCATGGCTGGGGGAGGAGAGGCGCTTTTACAAGAAAACCTTTTGGCTTCTCAGAGTTTTTATATCCTTTGTCCGGGAGGCTATGGCTCTTTCCCCAAAATAACTTTTACGGGGAGCAAGCCGGATATTCTATATTACCAAGGGGAGAGACATCTTTATGTTACCGGGAAAAATTTGGACTTACTTTTAGACGGGAGTAGGTCGGGCTTCTCTCTTTTCGCCTATAATACTTCCAATCCTAATATTAAATATGAAATTGAAGATGAGTATATAAGAAAACCGGAGCCTGATGTCCTTGAAGTCATTTTTAGCGAGGAAATGACTCCGGGAAGTTATGATTTGAAATTCGAACTTACAAACGATTTCGCTCAGACTTTAGGCGTGGAAAAAACATTAACTGCACCGGCACTGAAAGTCATCATGGAAGGAGATCCGAAATATGAAAGCTTTAACTACGGTATAGTGGCAGTAGTGCAGGAAACTGTCAATAACAGCCCTGTATATTCTTTAAAAAGCTATAAATCAGAAGCAGAATTCAATGATGACAAAAGCAATTATAAAGAGGTGCTCCTTACCTTCAGAGGAAGTCTTATCAAGGAAAAGGACGACAAAGGTAATGACAGATATAAAGCTTTTTCCGGCTCCCGCGGAGAAAATACAATCAGCATAAATAATTGCATGGATTTTAAAGGAGGAACCGTATCTATCTACCATCATTATTCCGGCGATAATGCAAAATCCGTATATGTGGATTTTGACGGAGAGCTTTGTACTTCCGTGGCCGGTACAACCATCTGGAAAGGTGAATCCGCTTTAACGGAAATAAAAAACGGTCAGGAATACAGCCTTATCCCTTATAATCGAAACGGAGAAAAATTAGCCGGACATAATGATTTGCCTATAATGGTAATCTGGCCAAATGCTGTGGGGCTTCACCAAACCATTTCGGGAATGATTTTTAAATTGACTTACGGCGCCTTAGGCATTGTATATGATACAACTGTCACAGAAAAATCAAAATTACCTGCAAATCCTAATGTTTTAGGCAATACCCTATCCTTCTCTGCTGTCCTTGATTTAGGATTTATTATACCAAAATCTGAAACAAACAAAAACAGCACTAAGAATCCGGATATAGGCTGGACACTTTATTGGATATCGGAAGACCCCAGCGGACAGTTGAGAGGCCTATGGAATCGTTACTACGATGATACAAAGAAGAAAGCCACCCAACAAGACAAAAAAGAATTTGCTCCCGGACAAGCAAAGGTTATGGTGGACGATATACTTTTCGGTTGCGGACAAGGCTTTATGGGAGTTAATTTTGCCGTAGAAGTGGGGCTTCCTGCCTATTCCCAAGCAATGCCGGCAATGCACGGTGTCTTGAGAGTAAATACCATAAACGACTGGTCCTTTGGTGTGGCAGGGAAATGTCAATTTACAACCATAGTTCTGGAATTTGATTTGGCTATAAAGAGCTACAAAAATATACCTATACCGGATAAGCTCTATTTCTATGTGGCAGGCTTTGAACCCGGTGTCAATGTAGACGGTTTCGGTGTTTTATGGATTACCGGAGGCGGCGGAGGCTTTGACAAGCTCTACGATACCGTATTTATGACTGACGGATTGCCTCCCCTTAAGCTTATGCTCTCCGTAGCATTTGATATTATGAAAGTGCTTTCCGCCAGAGCAGATCTTTCACTGGGTCTTAGAGGGCTAGGTTTCAGCGTTACCAATGTAAAACTGAAAGGCACGGATATCCCCATATTAACCCGATTACAGCTCCAATTGGATTGGTATCCTGATATATATCTTATGGCAGCTTTGGATGCTACATTTTACGGCATTATAAGAGGGCAGGGCTATATAGTTTTTATAGATAATGAGCAATATAATAAGTTTTTTGAAGCCTTTGTAAGGGGGATGCTCTACATACCAAAAGGTATTCCTTTTATCGGCGGTATAGAGCTTGCCCGGGTGGATTTTGGATTAAACAATGAAAAGATTTGGGGTGCAGCTTCCATCATAGGGGACATAGGGGTTGGTGTGGTCTATTACTGGGGCGGCAATGTGAGTGTAAGCTTGAAAAAAGGCTCTGCTGCTCAGCCTACTTTCCCTGAACTATTAGGCTGTGACGATATACCCGTCTATTATGATGAGGAAACCGGAAGAACCCTATATATGAGCATAGGCAGTAACTTGATGCTGTCGGCGGCGGCGGAGGTAACGAAGGATTTTGCGATTACACCGATACTATTGGGTGCTGACCCTTACGTTAAATCAGATGCAAATAAAGAAAAACATATAATTTATGTGCCTAATGATGATAAAAAATATATATTTACCGCCGCTTATGCTGCAGAAAGCGAAGATGATGCAAAAGCTAAGGCGGAAAACTTTACGATGAAAAACAAAAACACAGATGAAACATTTGACCTTGAATATT
>CAYXUX010000060.1:0-11015 GCA_964468275.1 uncultured Clostridiaceae bacterium | reverse complement strand
CATCCCTCTTTGCGATGCTATATCAGTTTTATTTATTAATTATTTGATTTTGTGCCATGGCTACCAGTCGTTTTGTTATTTCTCCTCCAACCCTTCCGCAATCTCTCGCAGAAAGATTGCCCCAGTAATCTTCAGAACCTTGTTGCACAGGGAGATTAAATTCCGCAGCAATTTCATATTTCATATTATCCATTGCTTTGTGTGCTTCCGGTATTGTTAAACCTTTATTATATTTTCCGCTTCCGGCCGCCATAGTTTCATCTCCTTTTCTTTTTTTTAATTTTCCCTTTTTTAAAAAAAATACTCTAGAACTTGTTTCTATAAAAATTATTTTATTACATAATGTATCTAATTGTATAAGTAACCATATATTTCAATGAAGAATTTTGATAAATTAACACAATATTTGTCGATTGATAGGTATAAAAATGATATAATAAGACTTGAAATTACTAAATAAAAAAAATATATAAAATTTTATTTGAGCAAATATAGAAGATTATGGTCATTTTTTTTAGCTGATTTAGCACTAAAAGTTATCAACTAGGAGGATAAAATGAAAAAGGCATTTCTAATTTTAGTTTTAATTTTTTTACTAGTTTTCTCGGGTTGTAATGGAAATAATATTAATGTTACAAAAGAAATAATAAATGAAGAAGATGTAATAGAAAGCAATTTAGAATTAATAAATGATGATGAAACTGAAATTGATGACAACAAAGAAATAAATTTATATGATATAAAACCCAATGAAAATGGTCAGATAATGATAATAATGTATCATGGAATTAGTGATGAGGAATCAGAATGGGTCAGAACTGTTGATAATTTTAAGAAAGACTTGAAATCTTTATATGATAACGGATATAGACTTTTGAGTTTAAGCGATTATGTAAATAATAATATAGATACTGAAGCCGGTTATACTCCTGTTATATTAACTTTTGATGATGGATTACAAAATCAATTAAATTATCTTGATGAAGATGGTGTTAATGTTATAGATCCTGATTGTGCCGTAGGCATTCTTGAAGAGTTTTATAATTATTACCCTGATTTTGGTAGAGGAGCTTCATTTTTTATATACTATCCGGTACCATTTAGACAAAGCGACTTCATATACGATAAATTTAAATTTCTGGCCGAAAATGGATATGAAATAGGTAATCACGGTTATAACCATGAAAATTTAAGAGAAATACCGATTGATAAAGTACAAGAGTCGTTAGGAAAGAATGCGCAAAGAACTTATGATATTTTAAATGGTTATATTGTGCAGACATTGGCACTTCCATATGGTGCGGCTCCAAAGGGAGATAATTACAAATATGTGGTTAAAGGTGAATATAATGATTTCTCTTATAATAATATAGCTGTTCTGAAAGTTGGCAGTAATCCCGCATATGCACCTAATCATATAAAATTTGATTCGGAGAGATTGCCAAGAGTGCGGGGGAGTGAAATTTTGGTTAAAGGTACTGGAATATACGATTATATTGAATACTTTAAGGAAAATCCGGAGAAAAGATATATAAGCGATGGAAATAAGGATACCATCACAATACCCCAAAGTGAATTACCTAACTTTAATATGGATAGTATTGGAGATAAAAAGCTGATAACTTATAGCAAGGAAAAAAGCACAAACTAAAAGATTGTTAAAATAAAAATAAGTATTTAAAAGTCTGCATTGTATGATGCGGATTTTTTTTGCAGTTTTTAATTTAGAGGCATACATATAAAAAATTAGTAATAAATTTATAGATAAGAAGATTTACCGAAGCAACAAAAAAAGTCGTATTGTTGTCATCCTAAGTTTTTATGAAGGATCTTCATGCATTGGAAATGCATGTTCTTTACAGCGTTTAAAATGACATTTCCCAGAAATAATGCATTTTTCAGTGTTCTCAGATTCTACCAGCAGTGAACACCACAATTTGCTAAAAAATAAGGGGAGATAAGTATGAAAATATTTTTTTTAAGAAAAAGACAAATAAGTTTATTTTTGCTTTTACTGTCATTGATTTTTTTATCAATGGCTTACACGGTTGTGGTAAATTCGAAAGTAATGAGCGTTTTTAAAAAAGAAGAAAGATTGATTCCTATTTATTGTGTGGACACGGAAGAAAAAAAATTATCAATTAGTTTTGATGCGGCTTGGGGATCTGACTATACGCTGGAACTTTTGGAAATATTAGAAAAATATAATGTTAAAACTACTTTTTTTCTCGTCGCGTTTTGGATAGATAAATATCCGGACATGGTAAAAAAAATAGATGAATGTGGTCATGAGATAGGGAATCATTCTGCGAGCCACCCAAATATGTCGCAGTTAAGTGAGAAAAAAGCAGAAGAGGAATTAACCATTACATCGAATAAAATTGAAAAGATAACGGGAAAAAGGGTTAATTTGTTTCGCCCACCCTATGGTGACTATAATAATAGGCTTATGAAGACTGCGGAACGGCTAGGTTACTATGTAATTCAATGGGATGTGGACAGCTTGGATTATCGTGATTACGGAGCAGATGTAATGGTAGAAAGAGTTCTAAGTAGAATAACTAATGGTTCAATTGTTTTATTTCATAATAATGCTACATATACGACAAAAGCTCTGCCAATAATACTCGGCAGAATACAACAATTAGGGTATGAGATAGTACCAATATCAGAGCTAATATATAAAGAAAATTACTATATTGATCATACAGGAAAACAAAAAAAGAGAAGTGAAAATAAAATGTAAACTCAATAAGGTTTTCCCAATATAATATATCAGGAAATATTTGAAGGGAAGAATTGTTTTGAAATTTCATTGTTTTTTAAAAAAATTGCGGAAGGCTTTATTTGTATCCGGTATTATAGAGAAGGTTTTGATTATTTCTAAGGAGATTGCAGACACCGGTGACGGTATAGAAGAGTTAGAAAAAAAGTTTAAAAATAAAAGTAGCAAAAAAAAGGGCTGTTGAAGACTTAAAAGATTCAATAACCTTTTTTTTTATTTATTGGTATAATATATGACATTAAGATTTTAAATGCTATAATAGGATTAAGTAATTAAACTATAAGATACATAAAAATACTCTATCAGCTAAATATATATTAGTATAGTAAATATTGAGGTTGATAGGATGCTTAAAACTTTACTCTTTAGTTTGAACTCGGAAAGAATTACCGCCGATATTGATTACATAAAACCCGGTGCAATTTATATAGATATGCATATAAATAGTGAGCATGATCTTTGTTTCGCCTATGATAAAGGGGCAAAATTAATAATAACTAGCAAGGAGATTTTTAATTCTTCTCTTCCGATAGTCAGGGTGCAAAATGTCGAAAAAACTTTTTTAAAGCTATTAAATACAGTATATGATAATCCTCTGGGTAAGGTCGGATTTATTACAATATTTGGAGGCAATAGAAGCAATACAATTGCCGGTATTTTAGATTTTATTTTTAAAAAAAACCATTTTCAAAAGATGCAAGACAAAGGATTGCATAATATCTTAATAAATTTAACACCTATGATAAATAGTTTAAATGTGGAAGAATTTTTCTATTATGTTTTAGGTTGTGTATTACAAAACATTAGCAAAATACCGGTTCCTTCCGATTCTAATTATCAATTGATAGAACCGATGATAACAAAAAACATAGAATGTATAATTATAGAAGACTGTGCCTACTTAAACATAGCCGATATAAGTAATGAGAAATCTAACAAACCAATAATAATAAATAATGATAAGCCTTATGCATTAACGATTATAAACGGCAGGGCTGATAACCTGATAATAACTTACGGATTAAATAAAAAAGCGGCTGTTACTGCGACAAGTATTGATTACGGAGAGAATACTATGTTTAATTATTGCTTGCAGAGAACATTTTATAGCAAAACGGGGAAAAAAATTGAACCTTTTGAAATTCCGCTTTTTATAAGAGGGTTAGGGATAAATAGAATATATGCTGCCTTGGCTGCAATTTCATGTGCACTTTATTATGATATAGATATAAAGACAATTAAAAAGTCCTTGTTAAATTATGAGGGGTTAAATAGGGATTTTTCGATAAAAGAATATGATAGTTTTACATTAATAGATAATTACTGTACGACTTATTTAGATTTTAAAGAAACCTTTGAAATCTTGCAATATGTTGATTACCAAGGGCTACATCTTTTACTTTCGAATAAAATGATAAATGATGATAAAAGTGAACTAATAATAGTTAATTCTATACGAGAAATAGCAATGAATGTTAATATCAGAGAAATTTCTATTGTTACTTTTGCGAAAAATGAGAAAAGAAACAAGTGTTATGAAGAATTTGAACAGTTGGAAAAAGAACTGAATATCCGTATTAGTTTCTTTAACGAATTATTAAATGCTATAACCTATTTTATAAGTGTTATGAAGAAAAAAGATGCTTTGTTAATATTAGGGGGGGAAGAATTCATCCTATCTAAAATAATTATTGAATTAATACTTGATAAATAAGTAAAATATTAAAATTAAGTATGGTTTATTTAATGAATTCTCAATACGTATTATTTTGTTTATTTTGATAATTTTTTAAAAACAAAGGTTATATTCAAAATCTTGTTTTAAAAAGTAATCATATAATCCTTTTCTAATGAATACTTATAGTGTAGATTAAGCCCAAAGTACACAAGAACAGGAAAGGATGGGGGTTGTAAATGGTTGATAATGTGATATCAAATAATGTAGTCACGGTACATGGAATTATAAAAGAAAATCCGATACTAAGTCATGAAATGTATGGTGAAAAATTTTATAATACAAAATTAGTTGTGCCTAGGTTAAGTGAAATATCTGATGTCTTACCTGTTACTATTTCCGAAAGACTTGTTGTGGGAATCAATATTGAAAAGGGTACAAGAATGCTAATTGAGGGACAGTTAAGGTCATATAACAAATATTTAGATGGAAGCAATAGGTTAATTTTAACGATATTTGCAAGGAATATTACTCAATCAGATGAAAACATTAAAAATCCTAATCAGATTTTCCTCGATGGTTATATTTGTAAAAGACCTATATATAGAACGACACCATTTGGCCGTGAGATTACCGATATGCTTATAGCTGTAAATAGACCATATAACAAATCAGATTATATTCCAAGCATTGCCTGGGGCAGAAATGCAAGATATTCAGAAAAATTAAAAGTCGGAGATAGAATTAGAGTATGGGGCAGAATACAAAGCAGGGAGTATCAAAAAAGAATATCCGAAGAAGAGGTAATAACCAGAACAGCTTACGAGATTTCTATATCAAAGATGGAAGTAGTAGATACTTTTGAGAATAAAGGAGACAATTGTAAAGAAGAAGACTAAAAGTATTGTAGAAATATAAAGGCTCTTGTTATTTCAATAAGAGCCTTCCGGTTACCTCCAAAGGAAAAGCAAATACCTCTTTTTGATTACAAGTTGAATTCTTTTGCAATTGCTTCAATAGCAGTTTGTTGTTTGTCCGGGCTGATTACATAAGAAATTTTTATTTCCGAAGTAGTTATAATGTGGACAGAAATATCATTTTCAGCTAGTATTTCAAACATTTTAGCAGCTACTCCCGGCTGACTTTTCATACCAATACCAACTACTGATAATTTTGATATATTTTCAAAAGTTTCATAGCTAAAAGTAAATATATCATTTTTATAATTTTCCATGATTTGCATTATTGTCATTAAATCCAGCTTTGGTATAGTAAATGATATATTTACAAGTTTATTAATAGGTGTTGTCTGGCTTATCATATCAATGTTAATACCATATTTTGCAATTTGTCCAAAGATATCGGATATAACCTTTATATTATGCGGCACCCCGTTAAGAGTAATCATTGCTTGTTGATTATCTACAGCTAGGCCGGTTATGGAGGACTTTTCCATAGTGCTATCCAACTCCTTTATTATTGTTCCTTCAATGTATCCAGAATTTAAAGCTATAAGCAAAGGAATATTATATTTTTCAGCCAGTTCGATAGACCTTACATTTAAGACTCCGGCACCGGAACTGGCTAGTTCAATCATTTCTTCATAACTTATTGTAGATAGCTTTTTAGCGGATGGATGCAATTTAGGGTCAATGGTATAAATACCATCAACATCAGTAAAAATTTCACACTTGCAACCTAGCTTGGCTGCAAGGGCAACTGCAGTTGTATCAGAGCCGCCTCTTCCTAAAACAGTAATTTCATTATTTTCATTTATACCTTGAAAGCCTGCAACAATAACAACATTATTTTCATTGATTTCATCTAAAATAATATTTTCATTGATATCAGCTATCCTTGAAGCCGTATGAAATCCCTCGGTAATAATATTTAACTGTGATCCTGTATAAGAAACTGCCGAAACACCCATACTGTTTAACGCTATTGAAAGTAGCGCTATAGATACTTGTTCTCCTGTTGACATCAATACTGCAAGTTCCCTTTTGCTAGGGTTTTTGCTAATTCTGTAAGCCATATCCATAAGATAGTCTGTTGTCTTTCCCATAGCTGATAAGACAACTACTATTTGATAATTATCAGACTTTTTTTTAGCTATTCTTTTAGCAATCTCTATTATTTTATCAATAGTTTCTAATGATGATCCGCCGTATTTTTGTACAATAATAGGCATTCAATTCACATCCTGAGATTAAAGCTTATTCATAATAAGAATAAGCAATATTATATATAACAATTTATAAATTTTTTATTACTTCTTCAGCTATTTGTACAGCATTTGTTGCGGCACCTTTTCTGATATTGTCTGCGACAACCCATAGGTTAATTCCATAATCAACGGAATAATCTTTTCTAATTCTGCCAACAAAAACTTCGTCTTTACCGGCTGCTTCAGTTGCTAACGGATAAATATTTTCTGAGGGGCTATCTAAAACAATTATTCCCGGTGCTTCCCTTAAAATATTTTTTAATTCTGTTATTTCAAAACTATTTTTAAATTCTATATTAATGGACTCTGAGTGACTGTAATAAACGGGAACTCTTACTGTCGTTGCAGTTATCTTTATACTGTCATCATGCAGTATCTTTTTTGTTTCATTAATCATTTTCATTTCCTCTTTTGTATATCCGTTATCTTCAAAAGTATCAATGTGAGGCAGACAATTGTTTGCTATTTGGTGCGGATAAAATACATTTGTTTTTCCCGACAATCCCCTTTCCAGATCCTCAATCCCTTTTACACCGGAACCAGATACCGCCTGATATGTGGAAAAAACTATTCTATTAATGTGATACTTTTCATGTAATGGCTTTAAGACCACAAGAGCCTGTATTGTGGAACAATTCGGATTCGAAATTATGCCTTTATGATTAACTATATCATGAGCATTTACTTCAGGTACTACAAGTGGTATATCTTTATCCATCCTAAAAGCGCTGCTATTATCAATTACAACTATTCCATTTGCTGAAGCTATCGGTGCATATTTCAGACTGGTTGCAGATCCGGCTGAAAAAAAAGCAATGTCGATTTCTTTAGAAAAGGAGTTATCCGTTAATTCTTCTACAATTAATTCTTTATTGTCATATATTATAGAGGTTCCCGCCGATCTCGAAGAGGAGTATAAATACAGTTTATTAATTGGAAAATTTCTTTCTTGAAGTATTTTTAGTATTGTTCTTCCTACCATGCCTGTAGCTCCTATAACAGCGATATTATATTTTTTCATGTAAAATCTCCCCAATCTTAATTATATAATTAAATATTTAATTACATATCATTTGTTTTTATTTTTATACATATTAGCATTGAAAATAATACACGTCAAGCGTTATTACATATAAGTGTAGTTATTACAAATAAGAACGGTATCTTAGAAGGTTTCAAGTTACTTGAAAACCGCTTCTAATTTGTTAATAAAAATATTATATCATTTGTAAATTTAAAGTAAATATTATAAAATCTTATATAGAAGAACTTATTTCTGTTTGGGGGTTATAGTTTTGAAAAAATATTGTAAAATAAATATATTAGTGATAGTGGTTTTCTTACTGATATTTCAGGTAATATACTCAGATCAAGAAAATAATTCAGGTTATATCGGATATGATCCTTACTTTTTGAACAATTTTGATGTTGATATATCTAAAAAAAATGTAATTTTAAAAGTAGATGAAGATAAGATTGTTTTCAATGGAGAGTATGTTTTAAAAAATCAAACAGATAAAACCGTTGAAGTTGTTTTGGGACTACCTTACGACAATGTTGAAAATCTTGCTATATATGACAAGAGTAATCTCTTAAAATTCTTTTGGAGAAATTACAGTCATTTAGAAAGCAATTATATATTTGAACATCTGCCAAAAGCCGATAAATGGTCTATTGTAAGCATTTGGCTTAAAGCTGATGAAAGAAGGGTAATCAATATTAAATACGATTCGCAAATTCTCAATGATAGTAAAGGTATTTATACTTTAACATATTTGAATAATGCCGCGTCAAATAATTCAGGCAGTTCGAAAGCATATATTGTTTTTGATGACCTAAAACCATATAATGCTATAAGTGTTTCTAATATAGAAGTAGAGAAATCCTATTATAATCAAGATATCTATCTTCTTTTCGAGGTTGATAATAACGGCAGAGCTGCAAGGATAGATTATGAGCTTACAGACAAACTTGCAATTGAAAGGTTGGATTTTTCTACAAGCGGTAAGTTAAAAAACATTTCTAATTTATATAAGTTAAAAGATTATGAGGCAGTGGCATTGCTTTGTGATGAATATATTAATAATCCTACGGATAGCAGTATTGATATTAATCAAGTTAAATATGTGAAATCAGAAGCATATAAGAACCTTACAAAATTTGATAATTATTTTGAAATTATTGAATCATTAGACTTGAATAGGATATATCCTTTTAGACTAAAATACAAAATTTTATTTGATATCGGTGAAATCTTAGATGGGGAAATGCACAATCCTAATTTATCAACAATTGTTAATTCTGTGCAAAATGATTTACAAGAAAGCAATGAGTTTTTTAGTAAATGGATGATTAAAAACAGAAAAAGCCAAGATGACGCTGAAATAATTATAGATACGGAAAATGAAGAGCCAAGAAAGGAGGGTTTATTCAGCAAATATATTGTATCTTTAAAACTTGATACAGTGGGAAATTTTTTTAAGGAACATAAATATATATATTTGATATTATTAATTTTAATATTTGTAATAGGGTTTTTAATAGGAAAAAGTTCGGGAAAGAAGAAAGCTAAACCACCTTATTATACATTCAGAAGATGAGGAGGAAACCATAAGGATTAAAATGGATAAGTATAAAAAAGCTGCCGATATTATAAAGAGAAATAAAAATATAATAGTGCTTACCGGTGCCGGAATATCTACAGAAAGCGGGATACCGGATTTTCGGAGCGCAAATAAAGGTTTATGGACTAAGATAGATCCAATGGAAGCTTTATCTACGAAAGTTTTATTGGAGGAACCTAGAAAATTTTATGAGACAGGGTTTAAAATAATAACTGCTATGAGAGATGCTAAACCTAATAAAGCACATGAAATATTAGCGGATATGGAACGAAACGGTGTTATTCAATTGATTATTACACAAAACATAGATAATCTTCATTTTAAAGCAGGCTCACAAAATGTTTATGAAGTACATGGTAATTCTAGGAATTATACTTGCATGAAATGTAATAAATCATATGGAATAACAGTAATAGAAGAAAAGATAAAAATGGGCGAAATTCCGCCAAAATGTTCTTGCAGAGGGGTTGTTAGACCCGATGTGGTAATGTTTGGAGATATGTTACCAAATTGTTTTTATAAAGGAATGACTGAAGTTCAAAACGCAGATCTTCTTATTGCTATTGGTACCAGTTTAACCGTCTATCCTGTATCTCAATTAGCGGAAATTTGTAAAAAATTAATGATTATTAACTTGGATAGCACGGCTTATGATTATAGAAGCGAAATTGTTATAAACGATAATATTTCAGAGGCATTAACTAGAATATATAGCAACTTGGAGATAAAAGATGTATAAAGAGTTTTCTAATATTTATGATACATTAATGGAAGATGTAAATTATAATACTTGGACTGGATATATAATTCAATTATTTAAAAGACATGATGTAAAACCCGAAAAAATATTAGATTTAGCATGTGGTACAGGCAACATCACTGTTCCTTTATCAAAATTAGGATTTAATGTATGCGGTGTGGATATATCTGAGAGTATGCTTGCTATAGCAGAAAACAAATCTAGGTTAAACAGATGTAACATAAGATTTATACATCAGGATATAAGGAACCTAAACCTGCCGGGAAAATTCGACGCTGTAACTTGTGCTTGCGACGGAATAAATTATATATTAAAAGAAGATGAATTGATAAGCACTTTTCTAAGAATATATGATATTCTGAACCAAGGAGGAATTTTAATTTTTGATATAAGCAGTTACTTTAAGCTTAGATTTTTATTGGGAAACAATACATTGTTTGAGGAAAAAAATGATATCTGCTATTGTTGGGAAAATGAATTCAATATAGATTCATCAATAATAAAAATGAGATTGAATTTTTTTGTACCTAAAGGTAATCTATATCACAGATTTGAAGAAATACATTATCAAAAAGCATATAAAAAAGATTTTATTATAAACAGTTTAAAAGCTTGCGGTTTTTTCAGCATTAATTGTTATGAAAGCTTTGCTTTTAATGAACCTAAAGAAACAAATGAAAGGATATTCTTTACTGCAAAGAAACAATAAACTTAACGCGACGCGGCTTTACCGTTTAAAACTTTTTTAATATAAAAACAATGATTTAGTGATGGGTTATTGCCGGATATTATTAGATTTGCAGGATGTTCTGATTTCTCTTTCTAATGCCATTTTGGTCTTGACTTTAGGTATATGCTGTTGTATACTAAATCTTGTCGTAAGCTTATGTGGGCGCATAGCTCAGCTGGGAGAGCACCTGCCTTACAAGCAGGGGGTCATAGGT
>CAYXUX010000059.1:0-11072 GCA_964468275.1 uncultured Clostridiaceae bacterium | reverse complement strand
GAGCCTTATTCTCCTAAATGGGCGGATATTGCAAAGGCTTACGGAGTAGATGCAGTCTATATAAATTCTGCCGAAGAATTTAAACTCGCTTTGGAAAAAGCCATCGCATCGAATAAGCCGTATTTGTTGGATGTACCTATGGAGAATATCGGAGTGCCTACTCCCGGTTGCTGGAACATTAATGATATTTACACACCGAAAGCAAATGTAGTATCAGGAAAAGTAGTCAGGAATGATAAAGGCAAATATATGCCTCCCAATCATTCAGGATCACATAAGTAAAACTGATAAAAATTATTTTAGGGGTGATAGTTAAATGGATAGGAAATTCTCATTGGCTTATCTTACCATACCCGGAACTGATCCGATAAGACAAATTGATATAGCTGCCGAAGCGGGATATGATTATGTGAGCCTCCGCCCGATTCCAATGCACCTGCCTAATGAACCACTATTTCAATTTGATAAGGATAAAAATTTATTCAAAAAAATAGAAGAGTCGCTAAAAAAGAATAATATTAGATTGTTAGATATCGAACTAGCCAGAGTGAGAAAAGATTTAAAAGTTGAAGATTATGAATCAGCATTTTCTGCCGGGGCTGAGTTAGGTGCAACAGACGTTATTTCCAGTGTTTGGACTGATGACAAAACCTATTATTATAATGAGTTTGCAAAAATATGTGATCTTGCTGCTAAGTACGATTTGCAAGTAAATTTAGAGTTTGTCACATTTTCAGGCATTACAACATTGGAAGAAGCAGTTGATTTACTTAATAAAGCACAACGGCCCAATGCATATCTTTTGATTGATACACTTCACGCACATAGATCAAGAGTATCTCCTGAAGAATTAGAAAAAACAGATCAATCAAAGTTTGGACTGATTCATCTATGTGATGGACCTGGTCCTATACCTAATTTAGATGACCCAGAAATGATTGAGGTAGCAAGAGAAGGAAGGCTTTATCCCGGGGATGGAGATATTGACATAAAAAGCATGATAAAAGCTATGCCTGTAAACCCGATTTCTATAGAACTACCAAACTTTTCAGAGATGAAGAAAAGAGGAGTATTAGGACATGCAACCCAATGCTTGCTAAAAGCAAAGCAGTATCTAGTTGAAAATGACATAAAATAATAAATTGGGTACAATATTTTAAAAGGGGAGACTTGTATGACTATTGATATTAATACTAAAATGGTTACATTATTAGGAAAACCTTTGTCTCAATCCTATGCAGCGAGGATGCAAAATATTGCATATAAGGATGCTGGAATCAATATGTTGTATTTTTATACAGAGGTAGAGAATGATTTTTTACCGGACATAATAAATGGCATTAGGTATATGAATTTTGCAGGGTTTGCAGTTACCAAGCCAAATAAAGAAGAAGTTATGAAATACGTTGATAAGGTTGATCCATTATGTAAAAAAATGAATGCAAGTAATACAGTTGTTATTAAAGATGGAATACTAAAGGCATATAATACTGACGGTATAGGTTTCTATAGGGCATTAAAAGAGGAAGCTCCTGAAATAGATATATCTGATTCAGTATTTTTCTGTCTTGGAGCAGGTGGTGCTTCTAGGGCAATATGCAGTGTACTTGCACATAAAGGTGCGAAAAAACTTATAATCGCGAGCAGGACTCTATCAAAGGTTGAAAAGCTAGTAAATGATATAAATGAAAAGTTTGCACCTATTGCAGAACAAGTGGATATGCAAGATTTAGAGTTGCTTAAAGAAAAGATTAAATCATCGGATGTTGTTATGAATAACACAGGGTTAGGAATGCATGTCAGCTATGATGAAACACCAATACCTAAAGAATATTTGAAAAAGGGACAATTATGTTTTGATGCTATATATAATCCTTCTAAAACAAGATTTTTATTAGAGGCAGAGGAAGTTGGTTGCAAAATAATGAATGGTCTGGGGATGTCATTGTACCAAGGAGCTGAGCAAATAGAACTTTGGAGTGGCAAAAACGCACCAATAGAGACAATGCGTAAAGAACTAATGAGCATTCTTTCCAATGAAGAAGATTGATGGATGATTAAATATTATTGTTTGAACTATAAGGAGGGGTAAAAATTTGAATGTGCTTAGATGGATTGATGACCAACTTGAAGAAACTTTTATGGTTATTTTTCTAGCGATTATAACTTGTGTAATGA
Source organism: uncultured Clostridiaceae bacterium (assembly GCA_964468275.1). Classification (GTDB taxonomy): domain Bacteria; phylum Bacillota; class Clostridia; order Lutisporales; family Lutisporaceae; genus JAAYKT01. The sequence continues at coordinate 8,894 of CAYXUX010000059.1, read as the reverse complement.
TGATGCAAATTTTTGCTAGAACTTTTTATCATTCACTTACCTGGCCTGAAGAATTTAGCAGATACTGCTACATATGGACCGTATTTTTTTCATTGGGCTATACAATTCGAAAAGGAAATGCATTGAGGGTAGGGATACTCATGGATATGCTTCCCAATAAACTGCGTAAAATTATTGAAATTATTACAAATGCAATAATGTTAGTTTTATATTCTATTTTATTTAGATATTCAATTATTTATACTGCTAAGATTAAAATAACGGGTCAAATTTCACCGGCAATGCAATTGCCCATGTGGATTATGTATATGGCAACGGTTATAGGATTTGGATTAGCCGTTATTCGTATGATACAAGAAATATGTTCCAATTTTAAAGACTTTAATAAAGAAGCTGAAACGACATTAGAATCTACTATTAAAGAAGCAGAGAAAGAGGTTGTGGCTACCGGAACTGCAATCCCCAATAAAATAGAAGTAATAGGGGGTGATTTCTAATGGCATTATGGATATTTGTTGTATTTCTAGTTTCGCTTGCTTTTGCTATACCCATTACTATGAGTATGGTTATGGGGGCTTTAACTCCACTTGTATTAAACGGTACAGGAAGCATACAACAATTAATTGCTAACAGCTTTTCCGGGTCAGATACCACACCTATTTTGGCTGTACCTCTTTTTATCTTAGGAGGTGTGCTGATGGCAGAAGGGGGTATATCCCGTAGGCTATTTAATTTCTTTGCTTATTTTGTTGGCAATCTAACGGGAGGATTACCATGTGCCGTAATTCTTACCTGCCTTTTTTATGGAGCTATTTCCGGTTCCGGACCTGCTACAACAGCTGCAGTAGGCTCAATGACTATCCCATTTTTAGTAGATATGGGATACGATAAAACTTGGTCAGCTGGTATGGTAGCCACTGCTGGGGGTCTTGGTGTTATTATACCACCATCAATACCTTTTGTTCTTTATTCGTTAGCAACGGGAGTTTCAACAGGTTCATTATTCTTAGCGGGAGTACTTCCGGGAATTCTAATTGGATTATTTATGATGGTTTATGCTATCGCCTATTGTAAGAAAAAAGGAGAGGATAAAGAAAGGATAAAAGAAAAAGTTACAGAGTTACGTTCAAAGGGTTTTTTAAAGCTATTTAAAGAAAGTTTTTGGGCTTTATTATCACCGGTAGTAGTATTAGGTGGTATTTACTCTGGAGTGGTAACTCCAACAGAGGCAGCATGTATATCTGTATTTTATTCACTTTTTGTTTCTTTGTTAATTTATAAATCTTTTACTGTAAAAGAGATTATTCCTTTTTTAAAAAATGCTGTGAAAACTTATGCACCATTATGTTTTGTGCTTGCTTTTGCTATTGCTTTTGGACGTGTATTAGCCTTGGCAAAGGCACCGGTTTTAATAGAGAATTTTATACTAAATAACTTTAGTTCAAACATAAGCGTATTAACTGGAATTGTTGTTATTTTCCTATTGCTAGGAATGGTTATGGATACGGGTCCCGCCATTGTCATATTATCACCTATCCTTCTTCCTGCAGTGCAGTCTATAGGCATTGATCCTGTGCATTTCGGTGTCATAATGGTTTGCTGTCTATCAATCGGTTTAGCAACACCACCTTTTGGTCTAGATCTTTTTGTGGCCGGGACACTTTCGGACTTGCCACCTATGAAAGTAGCGGGAAAAGCAATGCCGTTTATATATGCTTTTGGTATAGCTTTATTTATTGTCACTTACATACCTTGGTTTAGTCTTGTTCTCCTATAAGATTGGAGTTTAATAATAAAAAAGAAAGAAGGGGAAAAAATGAAAAGGTTTTTAGCTTTATTGTTAATTCTTGTTTTAGGTTTCACATTCGTAGGGTGTGCTAAAGAACCAACAGAATCAAATGAAGATGTAGAAAATGAGGAGATTGTGAAATCAGAGGATGTATTTGAATCATTAGAACCCATAACAATTCTGGGGGCGGATAATGCAGGAGTTGGTGCAGCGGCACAACTCTTTGGTGAGCTTATTGCTGAAAAGGTTGAGGAAGCAACAAATGGAAAACTAAAAATTGATTATTTTCCAAACAGTCAGCTTGGTAATGATCAGGAACTTCAAGCACAGATGTTAGCTGGTGATATTGACTTTGTTATAGCACAGACCGCACAAACGGTATCTTTTGTACCTGAAGTAGCAATCTTTGATTTGCCTATGGTATTTGCAAAATACGATGCAAAGACAATTGATTATGCTTTGAACAAAAGTCCTTTCACAGAAAAAATTAACGAAGCATATAAAGCAAAGAATATGCGGATAATGCATTATTTGCAAGGCGCTACCTTTAGAGAAACAACTTCCAACAAAAAGATAAGTAACCTTGATGATTTTAAAGGACTCAAGATAAGAACAATGGAAAATCAGTATCATATGGCTTTTTGGAAAGCTCTTGGGGCTGCTCCAACACCATTGCCATGGCCTGAGGTCTATGTTTCATTACAACAGGGGCTTGTAGATGGGCAAGAGAATGCAACAGATACATGTGTTGGTGCAAACTTAAATGAAGTTCAAAAATACCTTATTATGACACACCACATTTTATATTGCAATCAATTTCTAATTAATAATTCTATGTATGAAGGGTTAGATCCACTGTATCAAGATGCTCTACAGAAGGCGATTAAAGAAGCAGCAGTTGAGATTGAAACTAAACTTGTAACTATTGACAAGGAAAACAAGGATATATTAATAGACGGTGGAATGGAACTTGTAGAATTTGACGACAGTTTTATAGATCAGGTCCTCGAAAAGGCTGAAGGAGTGTATTCATCTATAGGTAAAGATATAGGTCAGGAATATGTTGATGCTTTATTGGATGTATTAGAAAATGCAAAATAATTAAACCGATTAAATATATTTCCAACCTCAGAAAACCTAGTGTAAAGCAAATGCTAATTATAAAATCACAAAAGTAGGTATATGAATTTATAATCTACCTACTATACAAATAAAATATCGCTGTAATGATTGTAAGTAGCATGTTACAGCGATATTTTATGTTTAAAAAATTCTAGAAATAAGATATAAAATAGTATAGACAAGCAAGACAAAGGCTAAAGAATTACTGCTAAAGTAAAGAATATTAAAATGATCTTTTGTCAGTTTGCAGTTACAAATTTTGCATGGAGAGGAGATTTTAATTTGAAACCTATAAATATTGCTTTAATCGGAGCGGGATATGCAGGAATTTTACATGCAAATGGCTACACGAAAGTTTGTAAAGTACCTGTGAAAATTAAAACAGTAATGGACGCCTATAGTATGGAGAAAGCACAAAGACTTGCAAGGGCTTATGAGATTAAGAGTGTAACGATGAATTTAGAGGATGTGCTTAATGATTCTGAAATAGACATAGTTGATATTGTTACGCCCCCTACATCTCATTTAGATATAGCAACAAAAGCTCTGAAAGCCGGGAAAAATGTTATTTGTGAAAAACCTTTAACCGGCTATTTTGGAGATGAAAAAGACAAGAAACCTATAGGACTAAAAGTTTCTAAATCAAAGATGTATAAAAAAGTCATCGAACAAATGGACGAGATTAAAGAAATAGTTGATACGAGTGATAAACTGTTTATGTATGCAGAAAACACTGTGTATTGCCCCTCGGTGACGAAGTCAGCAGAAATAATTAAGAATAAAAAATGTAAGATTCTTTTTATGAAAGGCGAGGAAAGTTTGAGAGGATCTTCGTCACCAGTGGCGGGTCATTGGGATAAAACTGGTGGAGGCTCTCTTATCAGGATAGGTTGTCATCCATTATCAGGAATACTGTGGTTAAAACAAGTTGAAGCCGATGCAAGGGACGAAAAAATTGATGTGATAGATGTGACGGCTGATGTAGGCAATCCTAGTTGTGGTCTTACAGAATATGAAAAAAGACATTTTACAAGCAAAGCTTATGATGTGGAAGAGTTTGCAAATGTAACACTTACCTTTTCCGACAATACAAAAGCTATTGTTATTGCCAGCGATAATGTGATGGGAGGGACAAAAAATTATATTGAGATTTATGCAAATGATGGTACATTAATGTGTAATATAACTCCCACAGATAACTTGAAGGCTTATTTCTTAGACGAAGAGGGCATAGAAAACGTTGAATTTGCTGAAATGTTGCCGAATAAAACTGGATGGAATAACCTGTTTGTATCTGATGATATACTTCGGGGATATACATATGAGTTACAAGACTTTGTTGAATCTGTCGCCTATGAAAGAGCACCTATTTCAGGTTTTGAATTAGCCTATGAAACTATAAAGATTATATATGCAGCATATCAATCTGCTAGCGAAGGAAGAAGAATTAGGTTGTAATTATCAAAACATATGTTTAAAAATATGAAGATAGGAGGACTTCTGAATGAAACATTTGGGGGCTTTCAGGATACGCACGAAATTGATATCAGGTTTTTTGGTCGTTGCGTTAATAGTTGCGATTGTAGGCGTAACAGGATATTATGCTATATGTAGGATGTATGAAATGCAGAAGGAATTTATCGAAAGAAGGCTTCCAAGCGTACAGTCATTACTTATCATATCAGAAGCACAAACTTCGATTAATGATTCTATCAATCTTATCTTGTTAAATGTGATTAATGAGAAGGATTATGGAATGCAGTTACGGAATATTGATAATGCATTTAAAAGGATTGGTGACGAATGGGAAGCGTATACAGCGATGCCAGCAATGACTGAGGAAGAAAAAGTGCAAAAGGAATTTATATTATTGTGGAATGTATGGGAGGCAAACATTAAGAATTTTGTTGAACTTGCTAATCAATACGAAATGTCCCAGTCCGAAGATATAAAAAAAATGATGATTATAAAAAATATGAGCGGGTATGATAGATATTATACTAATTCTAAAATGCAACTTGAAGAACTTGTTGCACTAAATGTAGAATACACTAATACAGCGAGGGTAGATGCTGGAACGATATATAATAATATATCAAAACTCCTTATATCAGCGATTTCGCTTGGTTTTCTAACGGCGGTTTTGCTGGGTATGTTTTTGAGTGCAGCAATTAGTAAACCTGTTATAGCAGCGGCATCTATTATCGGTGAAATTGCTAAGGGAGATTTGACGGTTTCTATTAAAAAGGAAAAGGCAACCAAAGAAATCAAGCAAATGCTCTTTAGTTTAAGTCGAATGGTGGTGGAATTGAAAGAATTGATTAAAAAAATTAGTATAATATCGAGGAGCCTCAATTCATCAAGTCACCAATTGGCGATGGCATCGGAAGGAGCCTCTTTAGCAAGTATGGATATTACAACTACCATAAATCAACTTTCTGAAGGGACTAACGATCAAGCACAAGAAATGCAAAATATCAGCGATAATATAAATCGTACAGGCAATGAAATCGAAAACATGTCGATTAATGCAGTTAATGTTTTGGAGAGCAGTAAAAAGGCATTTGAAGCATCAAATAACGGTCTTTCAATATCACAAAATGCCGTGAACAAAATCAAAAGGATACAAAACACTACCATAGAAACAGTTAAAGCAATAAACCAGTTAGGAGAGGAATCGAAACAAATCAATGAGATAGTAGGAGTTATACAAGGCATATCGGAACAGACAAACCTACTATCCCTGAATGCAGCGATAGAAGCAGCACGGGCGGGGGAATACGGAAAGGGATTTGCTGTAGTCGCAGGCGAAGTAGGAAAACTTGCTGAACAAAGTAATAGTTATGCTCAGCAAATTGCAGAGCTTGTTGAAAAGATTTATCAAGAAATTAGTAGGGTAACAGAAAACATGACGGTTAACACCCAAGAGGTCGATGAGGGTGTTGTAATAATAAATGAAGCAGGAAACGCATTTAAATCAATAGTTAGTGAAGTGGAGGATATTGTTATACAGGTTGAACATATGAACGAATCAATACAATCAGTTGCAGTTAGCAGCAAAGAAATTGCCGATTCAATAAGTGGTGCCACCGCTATAACTGAAGAAATAGCTGCATCTGCAGAAGAAATATCAGCTTCTTCTGAGGAGCAATCCGCTGCTATCCTTGGGGTTACATCGTCAGCACAAGAGTTATCAAAAATGGCTGAAGAACTTAATTCTGCTGTAAGTAAGTTTAAGTTATGAAAATGATAGCTATCAGAGCTATGTAAACAAGTCAGCTATTTAAATTCAATAACTTCTATAGCAAAACTTTTTATAATATCTTTTACTTTTTCTATATCCCTTTCATCGGGAGTAGTATATAGGTTTTTATATTTTGATAAGCCTAAATTATCATACTTATAGTTTCCTAAAGAATGATAGGGTAGTATTTCAATTTTAGCGGAAGGAATATTTTTGCTTATAAACTGCGCTGTCTTTATTATATTTTGTTCACAATCATTTATATCTTTTATGAGAGGTATTCTAATAACAGTTTCTTTATCTAATTTTCCTATGTTAATTATATTATTGAGTATAGTTTCATTATTACATCCGGTATAATGCTTATGAATTTCACCATCCATATGTTTTATATCTATAAAGATAAAATCCAGCTTTTCAAATATATCTTCTAAGTTGTACCAATTGAAATAACCGCTGGTTTCAATGGTTTGATGGATACCCATATCATAAAAACAGTATACTAGGCTTCTCAAAAATTCTGCTTGACAGGTGGGTTCTCCGCCTGAATAAGTGATGCCGCCATTTGAATATCTGTAAAAAATCATCTGTCGTTTTACTTCTTTTAAAACCTCACCAACAGTCATTTTTTTAGCATATTTACCGGGATTCATATCCCAACTTTCCGGATTACAACACCATTTACAGCGGAGAGGGCATCCGGACATAAATATTGTAGACCGGATACCTTCACCGTCATTTACAGAAAAATGTTGAATTTGAAAGACTGTACCTGTTTCTTTTTTCTCCATAGTATTAATACTCCCTATAAATTGTCATGTTCTGTACGAGCGATTATCGCCTCTTGCATTTCCCTTGAAAGATTTACAAACTGAGTACTGTAACCTGCTACTCTTACTAATAGGTCTTTATAATTTTCAGGATTTTTTTGAGCCTTTCTCAAAATTTCTGTTGAAACTGTGTTGAATTGTACATGAAAAGCACCTAAAGAGAAGAAAGCCTGAATAAGAGAACCAAGATTTCTCAGTCCTCTTTTAGTTTTAAGGAGCTCTTGGTTTAAACGTAGATTCAGCAAGGTACCTCCTGTATGGACATCATGATTTACTTTTGCAGCAGACCTCATAGCGGCCAAAGGAGTATTTGTATCACTGCCGGCAAAAGGTGAAACGCCTTCAGTTAAGGGTGCTTTGGATTTCCTACCGCAAGGCAAGGCACCGATAACTTTACCCATAGGCACATAATTTGATATACCCATAAAAGCCGTATTAAAATGAGAACCAAAAATATCTTTGTATTTGCGAACTTCTCTATAATAATGATTAGATATTTCTATTGCCAGTGAATCAACATAATCATCATCATTTCCATATTTGGGTGCATTAAGAGCTAATTCTCTCAAACTATCATAGCCAACCCAATCCCCATCCAAGGCTTTATTAAGCTCATCCATTGTTGTTACTTTATCTTCAAACACAAGTTTTTTAATAGCTGCCAAGCCATTTGCAACTACACCGAGTCCGATGCCCGTTAATACAGGACCTACATTATATTTGGCTCCTCCTTGGCTCAAATCCTTGCCTTTTTCCATACATCCTTCCACACAAGTAGATAAGAAAGGTCGAGGAACTAATTCTGTATGAAGTTTCTGTGCTACGACAGTGCCGATTACGGAATGCTTTATTAGGTTATCAAATTGTTTGTAGAAGGCATCTTTGACTTCTTCAAAGTTTTTGAACTCATTAGGCGGGGCCTCCGGTAAACCCATTAATCCCCCCGTTAAGCGGCTTTTCCCTTGGTTTATTGCATATTCCAAAGCTGCACCAAAGTTAATGTTCACAGCTGCAGTCCATTCGCCTGTTTTTCTAAAGTGAGGGACTACACATCCGCAATTATTCCAATCTCTTGCATCTTCCGGTTCATAGCCCGCTTGCAGAAGCATTTGTGCTCCCGCCTGATCGTTATGAATGGCAGGAAAACCTGTTCCGCAAGCTACAAGTTTTGCAACAGCCATTAAAAATTCATCGGGGCAATCGGAGTGGATGCGAACGCTTAAACCCGGTTGATGTGTTTTAACACTTTCTGTAGCTTTTAAACACATGTAGGAGATTTCATTTGTCGCATCCGTACCGTCTCTCTTGCGTCCGCCGACGGTAAGGTTTTGAAACTGATTATAACCGGCGAAATAATTTGCAGTATTTGAGGAAATCGTCCATACCCATTCAGAAAGCTTTATCCATAAGGATTCTATTATTTCTTGTGCTTGGGAGTTATTAATTGTGCCTTTTTCAATATCATTTTTATAATAAGGGTACATATACTGATCAAAGCGTCCGGGATTAAGGGCTAGGGGATTTTCGGAAATTATTGTACCTAGTTGAACAAACCACATAAATTGAGCGGCTTCATGAAAAGTATTGGGGGAGTATTTTGGGACTTTTTTGCATATATCAGAGATTTTTAAAAGTTCCTTTTTACGTTCTGTATCTTTTTCTAAAGCAGCCAATTCTTTGGCTTTATCACCATATCTATTTGCCAAGGCAATAATTCCATTGGATACTATTATTAATGACTCGTAGAAATTCATTTTTTCTATGTTTTCGAAAGAATCCGCTTCAAGTTTTTCTAAATGCTCTTGCGCCTCTTTTATGATATTATTATAACCTTTTGCAAATAATGTATCTTGATAGTCGGGGGTAATCTCACCTACGGCTTGCCGCCATTTAGAATCATTGTCGATTA
>CAYXUX010000058.1:0-11111 GCA_964468275.1 uncultured Clostridiaceae bacterium | reverse complement strand
GTAGTTAACAAAAAAGGTTGTATAAGAGCAGAATGTAATGTTCTTTCTTAGTGGCAATGTTATAATGTAAATAGGAGGTGGAATCTTCATGTATAAAGACGATACCATCTATTATCCGCAAGATGAGATGACTACAGTCTTATTACCTGTAACATCGGGATGTTCTTATAATAAATGTGCTTTTTGCCCTATGTATAAAGGTATAGAATATTGTGAGGTTTCTTTTCATGATATAGAAATGGAGCTGTTAAATGGATATAGATATACGGAAAAAGTTTTTTTAACAGGGGCAGATCCTTTAGCAATAGGGTTTAGCAAAATGAAACGGTTATTGAATTTAATTCATAAATATTTGCCCTATTGTGCTTGCGTTGCATCTTATGCATCTATAAAGAGCATTTCCAATTATAGTACTGATGAGTTATCTTTTCTTCATGATGAAGGCCTCAGGCTTCTTTATATCGGTTTTGAAACAGGAAGAGATGATATACTTAAACTGATGAATAAAAGCCACACTGTAAAGGAAGCAATCGAACAGGCAAAAAAGCTTAATGAAGCAAGACTTTCATTCAATGCTATTCTTATGTACGGTATCGCCGGTAAAGGTGAAGGAATAAAAAATGCAATCGCAAGTGCTGAAATGGTAAATAATTTTATATCAAAAAAAATTATTACCATGAATTTAACAGTTTTTGTCGGGACGGAATTAAACAAAATGATAGCAGACGGTGATTTCTTGTTAGCGGATAGGAGTGAAAGATTGAAAGAAATATGTACACTGATAGATAATCTTGAGCCGGAAAATCCGACAATATTTGATACTACACATCCCACTAATATAATAAAAATTAAGGGAATGTTACCCTATGACAGGGAATTACTAATTAATAAAACAATGGATTATATCTAGTTTTATTGGTGACATTTAACAGTAATGGATAGTTAAAAAGCAAAACGATGGGAGTCGCTTAAAAGGTGGCTTTTTTTACTGTTATGGCATATTATTTATACTAAGCAGTTTATTTTATTAATTGCACAAATTTAATTATGTTATTGATGTTTACTATATTGACATTGGAATTTCATTGTGTTAAAAATACATTGTTATAAATAGTTATTGTAAGAATAACTATAATTTAATTTGATAATGGAGGAAGATAAATGCATGAGGAAATTATCAGATTGATAGGTATTTCAAAAGAATTTGACGGGCAAAAAGTCCTAGATAATATCAACCTATATTTTAATAGAAATGAATTTTTAACGCTTTTAGGACCCAGCGGATGCGGAAAAACCACCACTTTAAGGATAATAGGCGGTTTTGAAACACCGGATGTAGGAGATGTTCTTTTTGAAGGGAAAAAAATTAATGCTCTTCCTCCCTATAAAAGAAAACTGAATACTGTGTTCCAAAGATATGCCTTATTTACCCATATGAACGTATATGAAAATATTGCATTCGGGCTAAAAATCAAGAAAAAAAGCAAGGAATATATTGATAAAAAAGTACATGAGGTATTAAGTTTAGTTAATCTTTCCGGTTATGAAAAAAGAAATATAGATTCCCTAAGTGGCGGACAACAGCAACGCATAGCTATTGCCAGAGCTCTGGTAAATGAGCCTCAGGTTCTATTATTGGATGAACCCTTAGGTGCATTGGATTTAAAGCTTAGAAAAGACATGCAGCTGGAATTAAAAAAAATTCAACAGACTTTGGGTATCACTTTTGTTTATGTAACTCATGATCAGGAAGAAGCCCTAACCATGTCGGATACGATTGTAGTAATGAACGAAGGGAAAATACAGCAGATTGGGAGTCCCGTCGATATTTATAACGAACCGAAAAATGCTTTTGTAGCAGATTTCATAGGTGAAAGCAATATTATAAATGGGATAATGATAAGGGATTATTATGTTGAAATAAAAGGTATCGGTTTTAATTGTGTGGATAAAGGTTTTAGTAGCAATGAAAACGTTGATGTTGTGATACGCCCTGAGGATATTAAGTTGATGCCGTATAAAGAAGGATCGATTGACGGCGTTGTTGAATCTGTTATTTTTAAAGGTGTGCACTATGAAATGATGATTAATGACAATAGCTACAGTTGGATGGTCCAAAGTACACTTATGGAACCTATCGGTACTAAAGTAGGGATGAGTGTCGCACCTTCGGATATTCATATAATGAGGAAGGTGAAAGGAAAATGAAAAGGTCATGGCTATCATTTCCTTATTTAATATGGATGATTATTTTTACTGTGATTCCTTTAGGATTGATACTATTTTATAGCATAGTTAGAATTGAAGACGGCGGTATGATATTGACGATGGGTAATTTTAAAAGAGTGTTGGAACCAATATATTTGGCTGTTTTTCTACGTTCTATTAAAATCGCTATAATAAGTACTGTTATCTGCCTGTTGCTTGGATATCCTATGGCTATGATACTAGCTAGCAAGGAAATGAGCAATAAAAGTATTTTAATTGTATTATTTGTAATCCCTATGTGGATGAATTTTTTAGCTAGAACTTATGCATGGATGACTTTATTGGAAAAGAACGGACTAATAACTACCTTTTTTAATCTACTGGGTATTGAATTACCTATGCTTTTATATACTGAAAGCACAGTTATATTAGGTATGGTATATAATTTTTTACCGTTTATGGTTTTACCGATTTACTCCGTTTTGGTTAAAATAGATAAAGCTGTTCTTGAGGCAGCCGAGGATCTTGGAGCTCCACCGCCTATTGTATTTAGCAGAGTTATTTTTCCTTTAAGCTTACCCGGTGTAACATCAGGTATTATAATGGTATTTATGCCTGCTCTCACTACCTTTGTTATTTCCAGACTTTTAGGTGGAGCACATTTTACTTTGATAGGGAATCTTATAGAACAACAATTTTTGATTACTAGGGATTGGGGTTTCGGTTCTGCACTATCAGTTGTTTTAATGCTTATGATAGTGCTTACCATGGGCTTTGCTTTAAGATATGAGAAGGAAAATGAGGGAGGGGGTCTGTGGTGAAATCAGTATTAAAAAAGATTTATACTTATTTTATTTTTCTATTTCTATATGCGCCGATAATCGTTTTAATAGTGTTCTCTTTTAATGATTCAAAATCAAGAGCCCACTGGACGGGATTCACATTTAAATGGTACTTGGAAATGTTTAAAGATAGGCAAATAATGACATCACTTTACTATACTATTGGTATTGCGTTGGCATCTTCTTTTATAGCAACAATAATTGGTACTGTCGCGGCTGTAGGGATTGTTTATTTAAAAAAGTCTTTAAGATCAGTTTTAATGGATTTGACCTATTTACCTGTTTTAAATCCTGATATAGTAACAGGAATATCTTTAATGTTGCTTTTTATTCTTCTTAGGTTTCCTAGGGGTTTTTTCACAATGCTGTTAGCACATATTACTTTTAATTTGCCTTATGTGATTCTCTCCGTGTTACCTAAGTTAAAGCAATTAGATAATCAAATCTATGATGCTGCATTAGATTTAGGTGCCACTCCTTCTTATGCTTTTACAAAAGTGGTATTGCCTCAAATAGCACCGGGAATTTTTACCGGATTCCTACTTGCTATGACAATGTCTATCGATGATTTTGTAATTAGTTTTTTTACTACGGGTCCCGGTGTTTCAAATTTGGCAATAACGATTTACTCCATGGCCCGGAAAGGAGTAAGTCCTAAAATAAATGCTACATTAAGCTTATTATTTGCTTCCGTTGTTTTATTGCTTTTAATAGTTAATAATAGAATGACAGGAGATAACAATAGAAAGGAGAGAATGGTGTGAAACTGATTTTTAAAAATGTATTGATAGCTGCTTTGGTCATTGGATTAGTTTTTGCTTTGACAGGGTGCGGTAGTGATAAGGATAAGACGGTTTTAAAAGTATATAACTGGGGAGACTATATAGACCCGTCGGTTCTGGACAGCTTTGAGAAAGAACATGGTATAAAAGTGATATATGACGAATTTGCTACAAACGAGGAGATGTATGCGAAAATAAAAGCAGGTGCGGGAGATTATGATATATTAATCCCCTCTGATTATACTATAAAAAGAATGATTGATGAAGATATGCTTCATAAGCTGGATTTTGATAATATACCAAATTATAAGTATATAGACGATAGATTTAAAGACCTTGCCTATGACCCAAATAATGAATATTCGGTTCCTTATATGTGGGGTACTGTTGGAATTCTATATAATAAAAAGATGGTAAATGAAAAAGTAGATAGTTGGGAGATTCTTTGGAATAAAAAATATGAAAAACAAATCCTAATGCTGGATAGTATAAGGGATTCTATCGGTATAACGCTTAAAATGCTGGGATATTCATTAAATACAAAAAGTGATGAAGAATTGGATGAGGCTAAAGAAGCCTTGATAAAGCAAAAACCATTAGTCTTAGCTTACGTGGGTGATGAGGTTAAGGACAAAATGATTGGCGGAGAGGCTGCTCTTGCGGTAGTTTGGTCTGGGGATGCCATATTTGCAAAACGGGAGAACCCGGATCTTGAATATGTCATACCAAAAGAAGGAAGCAATTTATGGTTCGATGCTATTGTAATACCTAAGGTCAGTAAAAATAAAGAAGAGGCAGAGCTATTTATCAATTATCTGTGTGAGACGGATATTGCCTATCAAAATGCGGATTATATCGGATATGCGACACCGCATATAGAAGCATTAAAGATGTTACCTGATGAACTTACAGCGGATAAAACTGCATATCCTGACGACAGTGAGCTTATAGGCAGCGAGGTGCTGGAGGATTTGGCGGGTTCCCTTGTAAAATATGATAGGATATGGACGGAAGTAAAATCAAGATAATTATTATAAAAATGTTCAGTGACGCTGTTATACTTTTAACAGCGTTATTATTACTATAGCGCTTAAAAAAAGTATTAACAGCGAATAGCAAAAATTGCATGAGTTAAAACAATAAGAGGTGATAGGGTGGATGAAAAGAATATAGAAAAAAAGAGATGTGAAACTGCTTTGCCAATTGATAATGTAAAGCCGTTAGATGAAATAGAAAAGAGCATAATAAAAAAATACAGAAAAAATTTGTGGTCTAAATTTGTTAAAGCAGTAAAGGACTTTCAATTGGTAAAAGAGGGAGATAAAATTGCGGTTGCTTTATCCGGTGGAAAAGACAGCACTCTTATGGCTTTGCTCTTTAAAGAATTGCAGCGTCATGGACAAGTAGATTTTGAATTAGAATATATTGTTGCTGATCCGGGTTATCATAAGAGCATTGAGGAGCTAATGTTTGAAAATTATAAATACCTTGACATTCCTATAAAAGTATTTGATTCAGGTATATTTGATATAGTAGACAAAATAGCAAAGGATTATCCATGTTATATGTGTGCAAAAATGCGAAGAGGTGCTCTTTATTCTAAAGCGCAAGAATTTGGATGCAATAAATTAGCATTAGGCCACCATTTTGATGATGTTATAGAAACTACATTACTCAATATTCTTTATACCGGCAGTTTTAAAACTATGCTCCCAAAGCTTAGGTCTACAAATTTTAAAGGATTAGAACTCATACGTCCTTTATATTATATTGAAGAAAAACACATAGAAAGATTTATCCAAAATAGCGGTATTACACCATTAAGTTGTGCTTGCACTGTTGCAGCAGAAAGAACTGGTAATAAGCGATATGAAATAAAGGATATGATTGAAGAATTAAGCGGAAAAATTGATAATTTAAAAGTAAATATTTTTAGGTCAACGCAGAATGTCAATATGGAAGCAATACTGGGTTGGCATAAAGAAGGAAAGAAAATCTCTTATTTAGATTTTTATGAATAATGCTGCTTATTGGTTATTGTTCAAATATTCTATAGATAAAAATTTCTTTATTTTAGATTACTAATATTTATCAAATATTAATTATCTTCTATAAAAAGATATAAAACTATACAATATATTAACGCTAATGCTTACTGTCTTTAAATAGTTGATAATGCATGATTTAGCTTGAAAATACAATATAAATCAATTAGAATGTACTTAAAAAGTGCAATTCATTTTAAATATAGTAAGGTGAGAGGAGCTATTATATGGCAGTTTTAATAGAATGTGTGCCGAATTTTAGTGAAGGAAGAGATAAGAGGATTATTGAAGCAATAGTAGATGAAGTTAGAAAAACAAAAGGGGTTAAGCTTCTTGATTATTCTTCGGATGAAGATCATAATAGAACGGTTGTTACCTATATTGGCAACTCCGATAGTGTAAAAGTTGCTACATATAATTTGGTAAAGAAAGCATCTGATCTTATAGATATGTCGACTCATAAGGGCGGACATCCCAGAATGGGAGCAACAGATGTAGTACCTTTCATACCGGTTTCAGATATTACTATGGCTGAATGTATAGAAATAGCAAAAGAAGTGGGAAAAAAAATAGGGGACGAGTTAAATATTCCTGTCTATTTATATGAGGAAGCAGCCACAGCTGACTATAGGAAGAATCTCGCCGATGTAAGAAGAGGACAATATGAAGGTTTTTTTGATAAAATTAAGCGACCTGAGTGGAAACCTGATTTTGGGCCGGATATAATGAATGTTAAATCCGGTGCAACGGCAATTAGTGCAAGAGTGCCGTTGGTAGCTTTTAATGTGAATTTGGGTACGAATGATTTTACAATAGCTGATAAAATATCGAAAACCGTGAGATTCGCAGGAGGCGGCTTAAGATTTGTTAAAGCGATGGGTGTAATGTTGGAAGAAAGAGATATAGTTCAGGTATCCATGAATCTGGTTAACTATGAAATGACGGCTATATATAGGGCTTATGAGATGGTTAAGATGGAAGCGATGAGGTACGGAGTCTCTGTTGTAGGTAGCGAAGTAATAGGATTATTACCCATGAAAGCTCTTATTGATTGTGCAGAATATTACTTACAAATAGAGAACTTCAGTATAGATCAAGTTTTAGAAAAACGGATAGTAGAATAATAACATAAGCAAAAAAAAATAATTGAGGGTGTTTGATTGGAATGGGAAATACCGACATTAGCAATATTCCGGGGATTAGAATAGGTAATGCACAAAATAATGAAGCGGGAACGGGCTGCACCGTGATAATCTGTGATGACGGAGCCATTGCAGGCGTTGATGTAAGAGGCGGTGCACCCGGTACCAGGGAAACGGATTTATTAAATCCGGAGAATCTGGTAGATGAAGTTCATGGCGTATTGCTTTCCGGGGGAAGCGCTTTTGGATTGGATGCGGCTTCCGGTATTATGGAGTATTTGGAAGGTTCCGGTATAGGCTTTGATGCAGGCATTACAAAAGTACCAATAGTCATAGGGGCAGTTTTATTTGATTTAGAAGTGGGTAATTATAAAATAAGACCCGATAAAAAAATGGGTTATGAAGCTTGTATCAATTCAGAAAAAATGCAATTTTATGAAGGCAATGTAGGAGCCGGAACAGGAGCATCCATCGGCAAGGTTTTAGGGATTAAAAGAGCGATGAAAGGCGGTCTTGGTTCTTATTGTTTCAAAGCAGGAGAACTCTATGTTGGAGCTATAGTTGCAGTAAATTCTTTGGGAGATGTAATTGACCCTATAAATAATAAAATAATTGCAGGAGCTTTAAAAGAAGACGGTAGTTTCTTAGACAGTGAAAGTTTTATAATCAACAGTTTTTATAGTAGCCATGCATTTACCGGAAATACGACAATAGGTGCAGTGATAACAAATGCCCTTTTAAATAAAGCTCAGGCCGGTAAAGTTGCCTCAATGGCGCATAATGGATATGCTAGGACCATAAGACCTTCACATACTATGTATGATGGAGATACTATTTTTACATTATCCTGCGGTAAGGTTGATGGCGATGTATCTGCTGTGGGTACTTTGGCGGCAAAGGCTGTTGAACAGGCTGTGATAAATGGAGTAAAAAAAGCAAAAGGCGCTTATGGTTTAAAATGTTCATCAGATTTGTTTTAATAATCAGAATAGACAGATGTATAACCCATAATGAAATGATAATGTTTTTGATTTATTGTAGAAAAAGCTTGAAAGAAATGGATATGACCTTCTTTTACTTTAAAACCGGGGCCGGTTATTAAAGAAAAGTAGTGAACATGTCCTTCTTTATCTTCGGTATATCCACTCATATAATGAGTATGTCCATTAAAATTTGGATTTTTAGAAGTTATGCCTTTAAAAGTGTGCTCATGACCGAAAATTTTGCTTGTGCCGGTATTATAATCGTGAAGATGAAGTACATCATACATAAAATCACCTCATGGTTAAATGTATGATGTATTTGTTAAAAATGTGAATACATAAAGTTTTTTATTTATTTTTCTTATAGTAAGCAATTAGCAAGTCTACCATTCTACCATAAGATTTGATACCGTCTTTTTGGCTGTTTGCTTTTAAATAGGTATCGTTGATGTTATTAGTTATTTTTTCTACGGGACCTTCATAATTTCCCCAAAAATTATCTATATAAATAAGATCTCTTACCAATCCTTCGCTAAAATTTTTTTTTAGATTTTCCGCACATTTTTCATCTTCTTTATGCAGTGCATTTATTGAATAAGTCAAGGCCAGCAAAGAACCCGAATACTTAAATTCTATATTAGGATTATGGATGCAAGCCAAATAGGATATGAAGTTTGCTTCATCCTCCCTAGCGTAGCCTCGTTGATGTGCCATCTCATGAGCAACAGTGTTAGGGAGACTGGGTTCGGGAGTTTTAATATTTACATTTGCTTCACCGGTGAAAGGAAAGTATATCCCCACGATACCTGTATAACACATAAAATTCGAAAGCAATATTGGTTTTGGTTTACCATATTTACCTGATAAAGTGTTATATGAATCCGAAAGTACATCATACCCTAAATAAGCATTATCCAGCACCCATTTCTTACCTTTTCCTAGTGTCATAATCCCTTTATTGTTTTCAATAATGCTTTCTCTGTATTCATTTGCTTCCTCAATTAAAAACAAGCACAGTTCTTCTAAATCGAGCTTTGAGTATTTTGTTATGTCAACTTTTAATACGTGGGAGAATGGAAGCCTATAATAATTCAAACCCCAAATTATTTGGAATGAAAAGAATATAGCAATAATGACTAACAACAGCTTTTTTGCTGCTTTAATAAGGTATTTGCGGTTCAGATAATCTTTCGATGATAGATATATATCTTTTATAAAAAGTATTAATTTATAGAAAGTTAAAATCAGAAAAACATAAACCAATATTTCAGCTACGGAAATTGGAAATAACCCTGTTAGAAGGCTTAATGGACTATTCAGATATTTATAAATTCTTGTGGAATATAAAGACTCAATAACAACAGGCAATGATAGCATTATGTTTCATCCTTTATACTTTTTATCATGTAATATTATATACTATTTTTTCATTTATAGAAAAGTTTTACTCTCATATAAAAGAAAAAACAAATTGATATAGTCACAGTTTAGTTATCATATATATTTATATTTTTATTGTAGATTATTAGCCTTGGAACTCGACAGTCGTAACAAATCTAATATAAATTTATTACTGGAAAAACAAAAATAAATTATAAATAAAAAGGAAAATCATATAGAATGTTGAATTTATTAAAGATAAAAGTATAAACGAAAGAAAATCTATTTTAAAACGCTAAAAATACAAAAGATAAGGGGATAGGGGAAATGAAAAATAAATACCTTTTATGGACGGTATTTTTAATAATACTGTTTATATTCTTTGCTATGCATGTTTTTGCCGATGGTGAAGTGACGGAGGATAATATGCTTGATATTGTGTATTTGGGCGGAACCACGGATAATAGTAATGATCCTGAAGGAACACTGAATAATCCTGTGAAAACTTTTGCAGAAGCATTTGCAATAGTTAAAAATGACGGAAAAATTATTATGCAGAAAAATACTACTTGGGATTCAAATGATAGAAATGCTATGCAGGACAGGGGCAGTGATTTTAAAATTACTATTGATGGCGGGGGCAAAGGGATTAATAACAGGTCATTTGCTGCCATTGGTTTCGCTAACTGCAGTGGAATTATCTTGGATAGTATAGTGACCACAGCAATCATATATGCTAATGGTTCCCCGCTTACTATAAGAGGAGCGTCGGAACTTGGTATAGTTTATGGCGGCACAAATGATCTTTCAGATTTAGAAAGTGATACCAGTATTACTTTAGAAGGTGGAAAAGTCAGTAATATTTTTGGCGGAAGCCTTGATGGCGAAATTAAAGGAAATGTAGAAATAAACATTTATGGTGGTAAAGTAACAGAAAATATTGTAGGTGTCGGTAAAGGAAGTAATAGGACACCAATTGTTGATAGAAATGTAACGATTAATTTTTTTGATTATGAAGATATAAGTACTAAAAATGAAATATCTATGGCTTGTATGTTTACTAATTATTCCGGAACTATACGTGGAGATAAGACTATTAACATTATTAATTCAAGAATAAAACCACTGGGTATTTATGGAGCCAATAATCTTAACCTTATCAACTCCGAGGTAACGGCATCTAAACTTTGGTTCCAAAGCGGTAATGGACTGACTAAAAATCTTTGTATTGATGAAAACAGTACACTTATCGCAAGCTCAAGTGTTAAAGATACTGAAGAACGCTATTTTTCTATATCCGGTAAACTTTCCGGAAACGGCAAACTTGTGCTTAATAAAGAATCTTATTTAAGTGTTAATGAAGTCGATGAAAAAGCAGAGATTACTATACAAACGGATAAACCTTATACTGATAAAAATGGGCAAACACATGTTTCATTGATAGAATTGACCGGAGGCCTTGATAAATCATTGGATACTAATTGTTTTATTTTGGAAGAAGGTGGAGAACAAGATAAAAAGTATATTTTACTAAATAGTGAAAATGGTAAGAGTATTTATATTGCAGAAGCACCTGAAGAAGACCCGGGCGAAGACCCGGACGAAGATCCTGAAGAAGACCCGGGAGAAGACCCGGGAGAAGACCCGGGCGAGGCACCTGAAGAAGACCCGGACGAAGCACCTGAAGAAGACCCGGGCGAAGACCCGGACGAAGATCCTGAAGAAGACC
>CAYXUX010000057.1:0-11699 GCA_964468275.1 uncultured Clostridiaceae bacterium | reverse complement strand
AGTAACTGAAGGTAAGTTTAAAGTAAACGTGAAGAAAGTTGCAATTGTATTATTTCACTGATAAATGTATAATTTATTTACCGGTGAATTTTTTATTTGCAAATTTATATATTACAGTCGAAACCAATAAATACTAGGGAGGATTTTGATGAAGATTACAGTGCCGTCATTTAGAAATAAAGGGATAATATATGTTTTTGCTTTTATAGTAATAATTATTGCTTTATTTGGTACCTTATCAGGTTATATAATTGATTTCCAATGGTTTAAGGAACTGGGATATACAGAAGTTTTTTTTAAAAAGATATTTACGCAGATTAAATTTTTTATACCCACACTTATTGCAACTTTTGTCTTGTTTTATATCTACATGAAATCCATAAATTCTTATCTAATGAAAAAGAGCAGGATTATAACGGATGCCCAAGATAACAAAAGAAAAAATAGAATATTTATTGTTATTTCTCTGTTTTTGTCTCTTATTTTTTCTATAACTTTTGTATCAGAAGTCTGGTACGATTTTTTAATATTTATCAATAAAACTTCTTTTAATATAGCGGATCCGATTTTCGGCTATGATATCAGTTTTTATATTTTTATGCTTCCTTTTTTTAAAAAGTTATATAGTTTTTTGCTTGGTATAATAATTATCTTTGCATTAATTACTTTTGTATTTAATGCAATAATGATTTTAGCACCAAAAAAGACAAAAGAAGACTTTGAAGATGATTTGAATCTTAGGCGGTTAGGCCGTTTTGATAAAAATATTTATAAAGATATTTTAAAAACAGGAGGGAAGCAGCTTTCCTTTTTAGCCGGTATTTTCTTTTTGGTTTTAGCATTAGGTTTTTATTTAAAGATGTTTGACTTGTTATATTCACCTAGAGGAATTTCATTTGGCGCATCCTATACGGATATGCATGTGGGTCTTCCCTTTTATTATTTATATATTGGGCTTAGCGTGCTGATAGCTATTTCTTTTATGATTCCATATAAGGGTATTAACAAGAGATTCTTAATTTTTGGACCTTTATTGCTTGTTGTTGCTGTATTTGTATCAGGTATAATAACGGCAGCCGTTCAAAATCTAATAGTTACTCCTAACGAACTAGCCAAGGAAGAAAAGTTTTTGCAATACAATATTGATTATACTAACTTTGCTTATGCCCTTCACGATGTCGAAGTAAAGCAATTCAGTGTAGCACAAAATTTGATGCGAGAAGATATAGACAACAATCAAATCACAATAAATAACATTCCTGTATCTGATTATAAGCCTGCTAAGGATATATATAATCAGATACAGGGTTTGAAAAATTATTACTATTTTTATGATATGGATATTGATAGATACATGATAAATGGAGAATACAGGCAGGTATTTATTTCCGCCAGGGAGTTGCAAAGTGCAAATATTCCAAAAAGAGAAGAGGAAAAAGGTGCCTCTTGGATAAACCGTTATCTTAAATATACTCACGGTTATGGGGTTGCAATGTCACCGGTAAATGAAGTTACTTCTTCCGGGCAACCCAAATTGTTCATTAAGGATTTACCTGTAATATCGGAAATTGACATTAAAGTCGATAGGCCTCAGTTGTATTATGGGGAATTAGCAAAGGATTTTGTTATAGTCAACACTCGAGAAAAAGAGTTTGATTATCCATCCAGTGAAGGAAATATTGAAACCGTATATGAGGGTACAGGCGGGGTGCCCCTGACTTTTACAAATCGTATTATGTTGGCTTTGACTCAGGGTAAGATGAATTTTATATTGTCACAGGATATAAATTCTAAAAGTAAAATACTTTTAAACAGAGAAATAATTGAAAGATCAAGAAAAATAGCACCATTTCTATTTTTTGATGAAGACCCCTACATTGTTGTAAGTGAAGGAAAGCTATATTGGATTATTGACGGATACACCGTAAGCAATAGATATCCATATTCTGAAGCCATGAGCGAAAATACGAATATAAATTATATCAGAAATTCTGTAAAGGTTATCATAGATGCTTATAATGGTGCAACGGATTTTTATATTGCTGATGACAGTGATCCGCAAATAATTACCTACAGCAAAATATATAAAACTTTATTCAAGCCTTTAGCTGATATGCCGGAGGATTTGCGTTCTCATATCAGATATCCTCAAATGCTTTTTGATATACAATCAGAAATATATAGCAAATACCATATAAAAAGCGCCAGAGAGTTTTATAATAAAAGTGACGTATGGGATATAGCTACTCAGATATATGGCCCTAGCGGTGCAACCAGTGAGAGTGAATTGGTTGAGTCTTCGTATTTGGTCATGAAGCTTCCGGATTCCGATAAAGAGGAATTCATATTGATGGTACCTTATACACCGCAAAGGAAGAATAATATGACATCATGGTTTGCTGTAAAAAACGACGGAGAAAATTACGGAAAACTGGTACTATATACTTTTCCATCCGGTAAGATTGTAGAGGGACCCATGCAGATAGAGGGGATAATAAGCCAGGATGTTGCTATAGGCAATGCTATAAATCTGCTTCAATCCGGCGGCGGCTCACAGGTTATAAGAGGTAATATGCTTATAATACCTATAGAGGACTCAATACTTTATGTGGAGCCTATATATTTAAGGGCTAGTAATGCAAGTGCTTTACCTGAATTAAAAAAGGTGATAGTCTTTTATAAAAATATGGTTGTTATGGAAGACAGTTTGGAGATTTCTTTATCTAAAATATTTCCAACCTCAACTGAAGAATCTATAAAACCAAAACCGGTTATACCGGATATATCTTCCGAAGAAGAAGTAAGCGGCATAAAAGAACTGATAATACTTGCCAATGATGTTTTTGGCGAAGCGATAAAGGCTCAAAGAGAAGGAGACTGGTCACTATACGGAGAAAAGCTGGATGAATTGTCCAAAATACTGGAGAATTTAAGTAACCTTAATGAAGCAGAGGAAGTACCTGCAACCTTGGATTAGTAAATGTCTAAAAATATTAAAGCTTAAAGGGGAGTAAAAATGAAACTTATATCATGGAATGTGAATGGACTTAGAGCGTGTGTAAAAAAAGGTTTTTTGGATTATTTTAATGAAATGGATTCGGATATATTTTGTGTTCAGGAAATTAAGCTGCAAGAGGGGCAAATCGAACTTGATTTGGATGGTTATCATCAATACTGGAATTATGCGGTAAAAAAAGGGTATTCCGGTACCGCAGTATTTACAAAAAAAGAACCGTTGAATGCAAAATACGGTTTAGGTATTGCCGAACATGATCAAGAAGGAAGAGTAATTACCTTGGAATACGAAGATTTTTCTTTAGTTAATGTATATACACCCAATTCTCAACCGGAATTAGCAAGACTTGATTATAGAATGGAATGGGAGGACGCTTTTAGGGATTATTTAATGAATTTGGCAATTGATAAACCTGTAATTCTGTGCGGCGATTTAAATGTAGCTCACAAAGAAATAGATTTGAAGAATCCGGATACTAACAGAAGAAATGCGGGATTTACTGATGAAGAGAGAGAAAAGATGACAAAGCTTCTGGATTCCGGATTTATTGATACATTTAGATTCTTTTATCCCGATAAAGAAAATGCATATACTTGGTGGTCCTACATGAGAAAAGCTCGAGACAGAAACATAGGATGGAGAATTGATTATTTCATTGTATCAGATAATTTAAAAGACTTTATAAAAGACGGGGAGATTCATTCTGAAATTTTAGGCTCTGATCATTGTCCTGTAGTTTTAAAAATAAAAAGATGAGCAAGATAAAACACACACTTCTTATTGCTGCATGTGTTGCATTAGCGTCACAATTTAATCTAAGCTATTTTGTAAAAGGCTTTATAATAACTTTATCAGTAATACTATTACCTATTTTTCTTTATAATTACGATGAACTCAACCCAATAATCGTCGGTTTTGCAACGGGAATTATATCACCGCTTTTTAGAGGGATTATTGTTTATTTGGGCAATAAGGATATAAACCTTACTATTGAGTTGGTAGGCCCTGATGTATTCTTTTACTTTACCTATGGCATAGTTTTTTATATTGCTTATTATAAAGGGGTAAAAAAAGACATTACAAGATTTGTACTTTCCGCATCAACATGTGACTTTTTATCAAATATTGTAGAGATGAGCATTAGGACAAGAGTAACGGATATGAGTTTCCTTATAATAAAGGATCTTATCATCATTGCTACCGTGAGAGCTTTTATAATTTTGGGAATAGTTGTATCCATAAAACATTATAGGTCATTTTTAATAAAAGAGGAACATGAATCTAGGTATCGTAAACTAATGCTGCTTACTTCAGGCTTTAAAAGCGAAATATACTTTATGAATAAGAATATTTCTCAAATTGAAAGGGTAATGAAAAAATCCTATAATGCATATAAAATGATTTTTGATAATAATTATCCGAGGGAACTTAAAAATCTTTCATTGGATATCGCCAAAGATGTTCATGAAATAAAAAAGGACTATCTAAGAATAATAAAAGGCTTGGATGCCATATCCAAAGACAAGATTGATTATTCAAAAATGAGCTTAAAAGACATAGTAAATATTTTGGAAACTGACATTAAAGAATATATAAAAGCAAATAATCTTGATATCAGTATTAATTTCAGTATAAGAACTAGTTTTTATATAGAAAAGCATTTTTATCTTATGTCAATACTGAACAATCTTATAAATAACAGTATAGAATCTATAGGTAAAATGAAAAAAGGAATTTTAAAGCTGATAATATATGAAACGAATCAAGACTATGTATTTGAAGTCAAAGACAATGGCAAAGGAATAAAGGAAAGTGACTTGGATTATATCTATAACCCGGGTTTTTCTACTAAATTCGATGAAACAACAGGAAATATTGAGAGGGGAATCGGCTTAGCTTTAGTAAAAGACCTTATAAAAGGTACCTTTAACGGGTCGATTACAGTTAGATCAGAACCAAAAAAAGGAACAACATTTATGATTAATATACCAAAAAGAATCATTGAGGGGGAATAGATTTGAGGTATTACATTGTAGATGATGACATCAATATTGTGAAAATATTAAGCAATATTATAGAAGAAAGAAACTTAGGCGATATTTTAGGACATTCTTATGATGGTGAAACGGCATTAAAAGAGATACTTACATACAATCCGGATATTGTTTTAGTGGACTTGCTTATGCCAAAGTTGGATGGCAATACTCTTGTCAAAGAGGTGAAGTCGATAAAGCCTGATATAAATTTTATCATGATATCTCAGGTATCCGATAAGGAGCTTATATCTGATTCTTATTTTTCGGGGATAGAGTTTTTTATTTCAAAACCTTTGAATAATATCGAGGTTGGAAAAGTTGTGAATAAAGTAGCAGAGAAGATCCGTATGGAGAGGATCTTATATGATATAAGAAAAGCAGTTAAAACTCAAAACGGGGACCGGAATCAAAGCTCAGATAAGGTAAAAAAAATGAAGTATATTTTAAGTTCACTGGGCATGCTTGGTGCAAAAGGTACGAGCGATATCATTGCTATAGGCGAATACATAATACAGAACAAAAAATACTATAATGAATCATGTATTGACAGCATATGCAAAAATTTAGGTGAGAACCCTAAGATTGTAAAACAACGAATGCGCAGATCTATCAAAGAAGGTCTAATAAATATCGCTAATGCAGGTCTGGAAGATTATTATGAAGATGCCTTTCAACAGTATTCAAAGATTTTGTTTGATTTCGAGAATGTGAAAGCTGAAATGGATTTTATAAGAGGAAAAAGAATAACCGGAGGGAAGGTTAATATGAATAAGTTTTTTGAAGGGCTTATTCTCCTATGCGATAATTCGTTTTAAGTTTTTTTGCCCATTATAAAAGAATATTCTGACTATTATGATTATACTTGAATATTTATGATTACATTTGAATACTACATTTATAATATGAGGTAATAAAACTATAGCGGACTATCTGATTCTTTTATTATTACTATCTGTCCTCTAAGGTTTTAAAAACAAATAAATGGAGGAGGAATAACGGTGAAAAGAACATTATCATTGCTACTTGTTTTTACGCTTATCGCAGCAATGGCATTGACAGGTTGTTCGAAACCCGCTGAAACAGGTGGCGGCGGGGAAGTTGAATCAGACATTATAAAAGTTGGTTGGATGGGATCTTTGACAGGAGATCAGGCTGTTTTTGGACAGTGCGAATTTGGTATGGTGGAATTACTTTTCGAAGAAATTAATGAGGCAGGAGGAGTTCTAGGAGGTAAGATGCTGGAAGCCATAGGCTACGATACCAAAGGAGACCCTCAAGAAGCTGTTAATGTAGTCAAAAGACTTACAGGGCAGGATAAAGTGGTTGCAATAATCGGGCCTAATGCCAGTGGTAACGCCATACCTATTGCTCCCGTTTTAGAAGAAGCAAAAGTACCCGATATTGCCACAGTTGCAACAAATCCAAAGGTTACAGTTCTTGATGGCAAAGTAAAACCTTATAACTTTAGAGTTTGCTTTATTGACCCATATCAAGGTGCCGTTGCAGCAGGTTATGCTGCAGACGTATTAGGTTTTACAAAAGCTGCAGTTCTTTATGATGTTGCTGATGATTATTCACAAGGGTTGACAGAGTTTTTTGAAGAATTTTTCGTGGGTAAAGGCGGAGAAATTGTTGCCAGAGAAGCATTTAAGTTTGGCGATGTTGATTTTAGGCCTCAGCTAAGTACAATAAAAGAAGCTGAACCCGAAGTGCTTTTTCTTCCTATATTCTTTAAAGAATTTTCACTTATAGCCAACCAGGCTAGAGAATTAGGCATAGATGCACCGCTTATGGGTGGAGACGGTGTTCCTTCCGAGCAGTTATTTACAATGGCAAAAGATGCAGTTCAAGGAAGCTTCATAGTAAATCACGTTGATTTTGATGACCCGGAAGTACAAGATTTAAAAAGCAGATATAGAAATAAATATGGCAAGGAAATGGAATTAAACGGATACTTGGCACATGACGCTGTGTTAGTATTTTTAGATGCTTTGGAAAGAGTAGGAGAGCCGGATTCAGTAAAAATTGCGGAAGCGTTGGAATCTACAGATGTAGTGGGTGTAACAGGTAGAATAAAAATAGGTAAGGATACCCATAACCCGGAAGGTAAAGAAGCAGCCGTTATTAAGATTGAGGGGGACGGATATAAATTTATGCAGAAATATTCTGCTGAATTGGATTAAAAGATTCAATACAATATTGCGTAAAAGGAGGTTTAATCTCCTTTTACGCTATTATTATCAATAGGGCCATAGGGCCTCACAAATGCGGTATAGCCGCCTTTGTTATCAGTTAGGGGTGAAGTAAATGTCTCAATTTATGCAGCAACTTATTAACGGATTATCCATAGGCAGTGTCTATGCACTTATGGCCGTAGGATATTCTTTAGTCTATAGTATAATGAATTTTAGTAATTTTGCGCATGGCGGCGTAATAATGACAGGAGCGTATTTTGGATTTTATTACGTTACCAAATTCGGACTGCCTTTCCCGGTAGCGTTTATAGGGGCAGCTATTTCAACTTGCTTATTGGCTATCATTATTGAAAGGGGTGCCTATAGTCCGCTTAGGGAAAGAAAGGCTCCTTTTTTATACTTTATTATTTCAGCTATGGGTGCTTCTATATTTTTAGAAAACTTTGTATTAGCTCTTATAGGGCCTACATTTAAGAATTACCCTCCGATTTTTTCCAGAACGCCTATACAAATCGGTACCATTTCAATAGGAAGAGTAGATCTCGCCATGTTTATCATATCAGCTATATGTTTGGCACTTTTGGTATTCTTTATAGATTATACAAAAATGGGAAAGGCTATCCAGGCTACCTCTTATAGCGCTAAGGCCAGTGCCCTAATGGGAATAAACACGGAAATCGTATATATGGTGGTATTTGCTTTGGGAGGTTTTTTTGCAGGGGTGGCAGGAGTGCTATTCGGTATGAAATATACTGTATACCCACAGATTGGAATAATAACAAATAAATCATTTATAGCAGCTGTTTTCGGTGGCTTGGGGAGTTTGCCGGGAGCAGTTTTAGGTTCTATTTTACTTGGAATAATAGAGACTTTTACATCGGGCTATTTTTCTTCTCAGTATAGAGATTTAATTGCCTTTGTAATATTAATAGCGGTATTGGTGGTCAAGCCCAGTGGACTTATGGGCAAAGTCACCGAAGATAAGGCTTAGGGGGGATTTCATGGATATAGTATATGTAAAAGGAATACTTATACTGGCAGGCATAAACCTTATGTCCGTATTAGGCCTCTCTTTACTCACCGGATTCACGGGCATGTTTTCTTTTGGTCATGCCGGCTTCATGGCTATTGGCGGCTATACAGCGGCGGCAATGTCCGTTAACCTCGGCTTGCCTTTTATTCCGGCTTTACTTATAGGCGGTCTTGCAGCGGCAATAGTAAGTGCCCTTATCGGCAGTCTCACGTTGAACCTTAAAGGCGATTATTTTTGCATTGCCACCTTGGGCTTTGGCGAGGCTATAAGATTGATACTGGATAATGTGCAATATTTCGGCGGGGCAAGAGGTTGGCCCGGCATTCCCCATCATACGAATTTAACTAATGTTGTAGCTATAAATATAGTGGCTATCATCTTACTGGCTAATCTGATAAGATCCAAACATGGAAGAAATATGATAGCCGTTAGAGAAGAAGAATTGGCTTCTCAGATTGTAGGTATAAATGTATTTAAATATAAAATGATTTCCCTTATGATCAGTGCAGCTTATGCAGGAATAGGCGGGGGTCTTATGGCGCACTACATGACTTTCCTACAACCAAAGATGTTCAGCTTGGTTAAGTCTACGGAATTAACCATAATAGTAATCTTTGGCGGCCTTGGAAGTATTTCCGGCAGTGTAGTAGGTGCTTTAGTTTTGACTGCTTTACCGGAAGTATTGAGAGTAATAAGAGACTGGAGGCTTGTGCTATATGGCCTTTCTGTAATAATAATAATGGTAACAAGACCGGAAGGCTTAATGGGAGGATATGAGCTCACTCCTTCAAGCATGAAAAAGCTTATTGCGGATATTAAAACTAAAAAAAGTGCAAAAGCTGTCAATGGGGGAGGGGAAAAAATATGAGTGTACTTCGACTGGTAGATCTTACAAAAAAATTTGGCGGACTTACTGCAGTGGGAAATGTAGACTTTTCAGTGGAAAAAGGCAGCATTACAGGTCTTATCGGACCTAATGGAGCCGGTAAAACCACAATATTCAATTTGATTACCGGAGTTTATAAAGTTACAAATGGAGAAATATTGTTTGAAGATGAAGAAATAACAAACAAACAACCTTATATGGTGGCTGAAAAAGGCATCACCAGAACCTTCCAAAACATAAGATTGTTCAAAAAATTATCCGTATATGATAATGTTTTGACAGCTTGTCATGAAAATGCCGACTACAACTTATTGGAATCCCTTATCAGAACTCCTAAATGCAGGAATCAAGAAAAACTGCTAAAAGAAAAAGCGGAGAACCTTTTAGATATAATGGGGTTATTGGACAGGAAAAAAATAATTGCAAATAATCTTCCCTACGGATTGCAAAGAAGATTGGAAATTGCGAGAGCCTTGGCACTTAATCCAAAATTGCTTTTGCTGGACGAGCCGGCAGCAGGAATGAACCCCGATGAGGAAGTTCAGCTAATGCACCTTATTGCAGAAATCAGAGATAAATTTGATTTGACGGTTTTTATCATCGATCATCATATGGACTTAATCATGGGTGTATGTGAAAGAATGATGGTTTTAAACTTTGGGTGCAAATTAGCCGAAGGAACTCCACAAGAAGTTCAAGGCAATCCAAAAGTAGTAGAAGCGTATTTGGGGGTGGAGGCATAATGTTAAAAGTAGAAAATCTTAATGTATATTATGGCGGTATCCATGCACTAAAAGGTGTATCCCTGGAAATAAACGCGGGAGAAATAGTTACCATAATTGGTTCCAACGGTGCAGGAAAATCAACATTATTAAATTCCATATCCGGGTTTTTGAAATATAAGAATGGAACAATAACATATAAAGGTGAAAAGGTACCAATGAGCCCCAGTAAGGTTGTAAAAATGGGTATATCTCAAGTACCGGAAGGCAGGTTGGTCTTTGCAAATCTTACGGTAGAAGACAATCTGGGACTTGGCGCTTATTTAAGGAATGATACAAAAAAGATAAAGGAAGATTTGGAAAAGGTATATGTTCTTTTTCCTAGATTAAAAGAAAGAGAAAAACAGGTTGCAGGCACCTTAAGCGGAGGTGAACAGCAAATGCTGGCTATGGGGAGAGGTCTTATGAGTGATCCCGAGATAATGCTATTGGATGAGCCTTCACTTGGGCTGGCACCTTTATTGGTCCAAACGGTATTGGATATAATATTGGATATAAGGAAGATGGATAAAACTATACTTTTAGTAGAACAAAATGCATATAAAGCACTTTCCATTGCCGATAGAGCCTATGTTTTGGAACAAGGCAGGATCACTATGGACGGTCCGGCGGATATCATTGCTGCAGATCCGAGAATAAAGGAAGCCTATCTGGGAGCAAAAAGGGAATAAGAGGCTTTTGATTGGGCAAATAGAGTGATGGGACGATAAAAAACGGAAAGTAAGAAGTAAGAAGTTGCTCGGAGCCGGCGAAAATGTCGGCTCTTTTATTATATTTGTTAAAATCACTCGAAAAAACACAATATTTGGTTTATACTTAATACCAAAGGCACCTATAATGAAAGGCCGGATTTTATGAGAATAAACAATTATATTGCAAAATGTGGTATTTGCTCTAGACGGCAAGCGGATAAACTGATAGATGAAAAAAGAGTGGCGATAAACGGTATTCTATGTGAAAAAGGCACAAAAGTAGAAAAGGATGATATCGTAAGTGTTGACGGAATACCTATCGTATATAAAAAAAAGAATGTATTAATAGTATTCAATAAACCTGTGGGAATTGAATGCACTACTAATACTAAAGTTGAAGGGAATATTATTGATTTTATAAACTATCCCAGAAGGATATTTCCTATCGGACGTTTGGATAAGGATTCAGAAGGATTGATATTATTAACTAATGATGGTGATATCGCGGATAAAATTCTAAAAGCTAGGAACTATCATGAAAAAGAATATATAGTAACGGTAAACAAAGATATAAGTTTGGATTTTCTTACAGGTATGTCCGAAGGGGTAAATATTTTGGGTGTAAAAACAAGATCGTGCAGTGTTTACCCAATAGACGATAAAACTTTCGGCATAATTCTTACTCAAGGTCTAAATCGGCAAATTCGGCGTATGTGCAGGGTATTCGGTTATAAAGTGATAAAACTAAAACGCATACGAATTATGAATATTAGATTAGGCAATTTAAAATTAGGCCATTGGAGAAATGTTACCAAGGATGAAATGAACGAATTAACGAAGCTTTTAATGTAAAAATAAAAATCTTCAATATTTCTACAACTATTTACATCTATAGCTTAATTATGTATGATATTATATAAATATAAGTATTATTATGAAAATATTAGATAAAATTTGCCGAAATATATTATAAAGTAGGTTTATTGCATATTTAGTAGAAATAGAGAATTTTATTTAGCTTTGCATAAGAATAAAAGCGGCTTCGCCGCATTAGTTTAT
>CAYXUX010000056.1:0-12187 GCA_964468275.1 uncultured Clostridiaceae bacterium | reverse complement strand
TTAGTACAATGCGGTAGTTTTCCCAAGAAAACGCTCTTGGGAGAAGGAATACCCCGCCTTTTATATAATCATAGCCTTCATTCAGCGATCCTATCAGGCAATACCAGAATGGGTATAATGTAACAATTATAATAATTAACATAAATACGGTGTTGAACACATCAAAACCCAAGCCCGGTCTTAATAGTTTATTTTTTTGCGTTATGCTTTTCAAATTAGCCTCCGTTCTGCTGCAATCCTTCTGCGGCATAATCAATATTGAAAAATGGTGGTTTCGCCACTTTTAAAAAAAAATACATTTATCGGTTTATTAAGCCAAAGCTCATTCACATCATTAGTACAGGCTTTCTCCTGAAATCTTTCTGCTGAATGCATTGGATAGCATAAGGAGAATAATCGATACTACCGACTGGGAGAGTCCCACCGCTGTTGCAAAGGAATACCTCATATTAACCAACCCCATCTTGTACACGTATACCTCGATTGTCTCACTTGTCGATTGATTCAAAACATTATGAAGCATCCAAACCTGGTCAAAACCTGTTTTTACTATGCCGCTTATGTTGAAGATTAAAAGTATAACAATTGTGCCCTTAATAGACGGTAGTGTAACATGCCACATCTTCATAAAACGACCCGCTCCGTCTACTGTAGCAGCATCATATAACGATTGATCCACACCAGATATTGCCGCAAGGTAGATTATTGAACCCCAGCCGAAGCCCTTAGCCACTCCGGCAAAAACAACAATTGTCCAGAAATACTCTGGCTTTCCTAAAAATAACACCGGAACGTCAATAACCTTTAATGATGTTAAAATAAAATTAATAATTCCTTTTGGATCTAAGATAACAGTGACTAGCCCCCCGAAAATTACCCAGGATACAAAGTGAGGGAGATATGACACCGTCTGGACTACCCTTTTAAAGCCAATATTTTTAATCTCGTTCAAAAGTAATGCAAATACTATAGGTACAGGAAATGAAAAAAACAATTGCATTATGTTAATGGCAAGTGAGTTTCTCAAAACCTGAAGGAATCTCGGATACGAAAGAAATTCCTTGAAAAATTCTAGCCCGACCCACGGAGAGCCAAAATATCCGTCAATCAGGTTAAAATCCTTAAATGCAATTATCAAACCATACATTGGAATGTATGAAAAAATAAGCAGAAAAATTAATCCAGGCCAAACCATGGATTGCGCTTCAAGCTGTTTTTTATCTATTTTAATACGTTTTGGTTTTTTTGCCTTAACAGGCAAAGCAGCTAAATTACTCAAGACCCACGCTCCTATCTGTTTAATTATTTTAAAGGCGATTTATATGCCGCCCGATACTACATTAATTGCAGTCATTCAAAAAATATCTTCTAATATATCTGTATATGAACAAAGCTTGTGAAACAAAATACTTAAAACTCTCTATAACTTAATTTTAGCGCCATTCAGAAAAAAAACATATATCAAATTATCTACTTACTTTAGATTCCTGTACCATTATTAATTAATCGTAATTTTTTACAACTAAGCTAAAAACCGAAAATACCCCCTCACGGTACTGCCACAGAATGGGGTATCCGTTCAGGACCGGAACTTTGCACAATTGCGGCCAGCTCCTTGAATTTCTTTGGACAATATCCGGTTTTTCTCTTAAAGGTTTTCGTAAAATGTGCAGGATCCCAGAAGGCAAGCTCTGAAGCTATATCTTGAACCGAATGGTCTGTATTTATTAGCAGATGCTTAGCTTTCTCAATCCGAAAATTCTCCAGGTATTGCATAATAGTCATTTCTGTCACCGATTTAAAAATTGTATTCAAATAATTGACGCTCATATTCATATAGTTGCTAATCTCAATCAATTTGATATTATTAAAGTAATTGTTGTTAATATAATTTTCAACCTTGAGAGCAATTTGTTGATTATTTGTTATCGGTTTACCCACACATACCTCTGTCTTTGAAATATATCTCAAGATATTGGTAAGAAACTTCACTGTCAGCGTTTTTAGCATTATTCCGTAATACTCAGTCTGTTCACGTAATTCTTCGAAAATTTCATTTATAAGCATATTAGAGCGGGGCATGCACTGCACAAAATGGCTTTCCTCAATATCACTGCTTCCGATCTTTTTCCCGGTGACATGAAAATATACTTGATTGGATACGACAGAAAACCATAACGCCATATAACCTTCCTTTTTGAATCCGCCTTTCTGATATTCGGTTTTCGGAATGATATATGCGATATCACCACTGTTTAGTAAATAAATACCCTTTTGCAACTGCAATGCCATGCTTCCTTCAACACACACACATATTTCAAGGTAATTGTGTGCACTTTTTGATGCTTCTAAGTCGACATGCTTCAAAAAAATATCATTCATCGGTTTCTTGCATACATCCCGGCTCATACCAGTTATCATTGATATATCATCAAAGTTTTTATTGATGCTGTCTAATGCCAAGCGAATTAAGTCGGCTATGTCTTTAACAACTCTATTCTTCATATGAACCCTCCATTCCCGCCTGGGTTTTGTAACACTCTTTCCATTTTGCCAGCATATCAAGCAGACAGAACCAAGCTTTGACGCTAATGCCAACAGCAGGCTTCCGTGCTTATATTTTTATTATATACACCTAATCCGTCTTGGACAATTTAGAACTGTTTACTTTCTTTCGAACTGTTTACCTCTTATTTAAAAAACAATGCAAATAAAAAAGTGGACTAGGCCACTTTTTGAAAATGAGAAATGGTAGAGATAACCTTTGGTTGTCCGTAAAATTACTTAAGCTTTTCTGCAATCGAATTAATTACAAATAGTATCCCGGAAGTCTTTGTCATTACCAGCTCCTTAGCCAGCTCATACGGCATCATTCCGCCATATAGCTGCATAGCATCCTCCTGCCATTTAATAACCTGCTGCTCATATTTTGAGATACTCTCTGTAAATCTTGCATTGTATTGCTTTCGCAAGACATCCTTCTCATGTACGTAATACAGGGCGGGGCTTGCCATGGCAAGCAGTCCGTCAAATTCCAGCTCCAGCTTCATAAACTCTGCACAACTTATGAGAACCTCAGCATACTGCCTGTTTTTTATGATTTTACCCATTTCCTCCTTTAGAATGTGCAGTGCTGATTTTATATAATTTACATTACCGGTAACGAGTCCTTGAACCATATAATCCATCGCCTTTACCACATCCGACTCTGCGCCCAGATAGGCAACAGAAAACTTACCGTCAAATTCCTCCTTAGTGCAGCCCGCATTCCAGTAACTCTCTCCCGATGCTATATAATTGTATATAGCTGCTTCCCAAAAATCAGTGGACGGAGCAGGCGTTGAAAACCTTCCCCAAGCAGTACTGATAACTCCCCGGATTCCCAAACGCAACGCTTCCCCAGCCCAAGTAGCGGTGTTATAAAAACGCTCTCCAAAATCGGAAAAAAGCGTATTGTATGTGTGTCCCTTCACACCTGAAGCGCCGATGATATCCACATTATATTCGGCTAGCTTACTTATCCACGGAAAAGCCTTACCCATATAGGGGTAGTTATCTTCATACTTATATTTTTTTAGTGTTTCTTGCTCACTCTCGGGAAGATCCTCCAGCCAACATCCAAAAAACCCATCTCCTCCCGGAAGCCCAAACCTGTTAAATCTAATTTTCCCCGGATCCTTGTATATCCATTCCTTTGATATATATCTTGCGTGCTTCCAAGGTGCCGCAGGCGTCTTGGATGATGTCGCAAAATATTCCCATACGGTCATCACAGTCTCTTTGGGCAGCTCTTCAATTTTTTCAAAAGCATCCTCCTGGTAAAACATATCATCCCACATCATCGGCTTCTTTCCTTTGGACACAATGTACTCGGTAACTTTTTTGATGTGTTCAATGAAAAGACCTTTTTTGCCGCCTGATTCCATAAAAGCTTTGCAATCCGGACATTCCCCAAGCTGCCGGGCTTCATCTCCTCCAATGTGGAAGATCTTACTGTCGGGGTGATACTCAAGTATTTCCTCCGCAAGTGTTTTAAAAAGTGTAAAAGAATCCGGATTTTTAGGACACAGCATAAATCTTTCTCCGTTTTCGGCCAGCGCAGCAAATGTTTCATGCCTTAGGATATACTCGGCGTGTCCCAAACACTGCAAGAGCGGAATCACATCCATCGCACAGTCTTTCGCAGTGTCAAGGATCTCTTTGAGCTCTTGTGAAGTAAATGCATCCGGTGAACTAATTTCCGGATAGGATCGGAAAGGAAACTTATCCTCATACTCAAAAAGTAAAGTGTTGATTTTGCAACGACCCATCTTTTTGATGAAATCTTTAATATAGTCAACCGTAGGCAGGCTTCCTTTAAAATCAAAATGTACGCCCCGGACGAAAAGATCCGGATAGTCAAAAACAGATACTTCGGGCAGTGGGTTATGGCGCTCCATTAACTGGGTCAAGGTCGTATACCCATAATAAAGTCCTCTGTAATTTGTGGCAGAAACAGCTACAAATTTTTTTGTAATTTCCAGAGAATACCCCTCGGGATGCTCAATTGTATCGGCGTCTTTAGGATGAAACTCATCCCCTATAAACAGGAAGGCACC
The DNA here is from genome assembly GCA_964468275.1 of uncultured Clostridiaceae bacterium. Lineage (GTDB taxonomy): Bacteria > Bacillota > Clostridia > Lutisporales > Lutisporaceae > JAAYKT01. The sequence goes on along the minus strand of CAYXUX010000056.1, from coordinate 7,589 downwards.
TGAGCTGTTCACCTGCTCTAATGTAAGGTCTCCCTTCCAGTCATCCTTTAGCATAAGTGCAATTTTATATACTTCCTTCGAATAAAAGAGTGTATTTTTCTTTTGCTGACAGAACACACCTTCACGCTCGGTTATACTTTTAGGTTTTGGTATCAAATATTTAGGCATCTTTTTCTCCTGTAACATCATGTTTTATACTGTAAAAAAGTTTATTATGGCTTTGGCATTACCCTTAAAGCAGGATCAAAAAACTTGGCGATTATTTCAGCAGCCTCCGCACGGGTTACGGTTTTATTGACATCATACTCTCCGTTTGAGCTAAGACCAACAATCCCTTTTGCGTAAATCTGAAGCAAAAAGTTTGCCCAAGCAGGCTTTATACTGCTGTAATTTTTTATTTCAGTTTTACCTTGCGCCACATTGGATGGGTTTCCCTCGCCCCTTATTAAAGACGATTTTGCGATTATAGGGATCAATTCACCCCGGCTAAGCGAATTTGCGTAGTCTGTAAACTCTGTGCCTGTGATTATATTCAGCTCTTTTGCTTTTACTATATGATCTTCCGCTTTGCCTGTTTTTCCCTCAATGTCATCTAATAATCTTACCGCTTCTACTATCATTTTTATAACTTCGTCTGCGGTAATACTATCCTGAGGCTTGAATGTGTTATCGGGATAAGCACTGACAATGTTATTGGCAAGCAGAATGTTGACATAATCGAAGAAGGAATCCGTTTCCTTGACGTCTAAAAGAGCCGCTGCCGGTGACGGAACCGTTCCCGACGCTTCTTTTGTCCCCTGGAATTCGCTTGCTCCTATATCAGGCTTGTCGTCTCTTTTGTTTTGGAAAGCGTCTTCTGCCACCGCAGATTCAGGTATGGCCTTATCTATACAAGGAGAGCTTTCAGTAAGCTTGTAGAATTCCGGCTGGTAGACAGGTCCGCCCATCAAAAGACCAGGGTTTCCGTAAATATCATCGCTGTCCGACCACCACCCGCCCGGAGCGCCCGACCAGCAGTTGTTTCGGAAGGTAATTCCCTTATATGGCGTAGTATTTCCACCCACAAGCTTAGCCCCTGTTTTTACATGGACAATGTTGTTTTCAATAACTGTATTGCTGTCTTCCTTGTCAAACGGAGGATCAATATTTATTCCTGTCTTTGTTATATTAATAAATGTATTGTTTGAAACCAGCACATCAATCAGCGCACTGTCACGGCGCTCCCCTCTCCAAAAATTGAATCCGGTGCTGCAATTGTAGACCATATTGTTTATGATTACCGCACCCCTTCCAATAGCCTTGCCCAATGCGGGATAATCTTCATCAGCAATCATTATCCCGGAGCTTCCATACAGCATATCCTCATCCCGATATAGAATGTTCCCCTGAACCAGCGGATCTACAGCATTATCAAGGTACAGCGTCACAGCTCCGGTAGATACGATTACATTATACTCAACAACGGAATTATAGGCTCTTAGTATCCCTATACCTTCCATGTGGACGTCATGTACATAATTTCTCCTCACTATACAATCATAAGAGTCCACCACATGCACTGCAGACGGCGCATTTGCACCTGACAACCTGACATAGCTGATGTCATAAAACTCTGAGTCTTCAACTACACCATAACGTCCATGCAAATTTACACCCGAGTTATATATATGGCTAACCTCTAAATTGCTGAATGTTACGTGCTCTCCGCCTGCCTGAACACCCCTTCCCCTACTGTTTATTACCGTGAAGTCTTTAAACTGCACATAATCCCCTTTTATAAGAAGTAACGGCGTCCATTGAATTTTAGCCTGTTCTCCTTCCGGAAGCCTATTTTCTCCGTCCAGTACGGCTTTTTCTCCCGGATATGCTGAAATAGTAATAATTGATTCTTTGGTACCGGAATTATTTACAGTGATCTTTTCGCTGTAGGTACCGCCCCTGACATAAACCGTATCTCCCGCCTTTGCCAGATCCGCAGCCTTTTGAATGGTTCTTAAGGGCTTTTCCATTGTTCCAGGATTAGTATCATTCCCGTCTGTTGCAACATATATAATGTTTTCGGACTCAACCTTAAAAGTTCCGTTTTTTTCTGTCCCCGTTGCTGTCCCTGTCTCTTTGCCCCCCTTATCTTTTTGACAGCCGATAAAGGAAAGATTAAATAACAGCATAAATACTAACACTATAATAATACCTTTTAGAATCTTGCCCATTGTCATTTTAAATTCACTCCATTTCTTAAGATGCGCAAAATAAATTTGTTCTTGCTAAATCAGTGTCCAATAAGCCAGTTTCATAGAACCTTATTCGCTTGTAAAGCTCATTTTATTGCGCCTTACACCTTTTGTCAGATCACAAAACTACACTATACCGCCTGAGCAGGCTTGGTTCAAATTTCTTCAGATAAGATAAACGGACCTCTTATCTTACAAAAAGCACACCAGATAAGAGATCCGTCAAAGTTTCTTTTGTTATTGGTTATTTATTTCGAGAATCTCTTTCTGATTCCAAACCAAATACCCGAACCAGCTAAAGCAGCTGCAGTATACAAAATTGTCATGCCGCTGTCACCAGTAGAAGGATTAACCGGTGCTGCCGGAACTGAAGGTGTCGGTGCAACAGGAGCGGGTGCTGCAGGTGCTGGAGGTCCTTCAACAAGGTTTATTGTTCCCCAGGTGCTTGCATTCATAGTTCCGTTCAGCCAGACGATAGTTCCATCCCGAAGACCCATGGCAGTGGAATCGTCATCAACTTGAAAATCTGCTCCAACTTTAGTGCCAACTGCTACCTTACCCTTAAGATCAACCCAAGGAAATGCAATTTCTACCACATATCCATTATCATTAGTTTTAACCGCTGTTGTGAGTGTCCTATTATCATAGTTAGCTCCTACCAGTCTTGAATGAGGAAACACATCATTCTTAACAGTAACTAACCACTGGCATCCGGTTTTGGTTGTTCCAGTTGCCTTTTCATTCACTTCCTCGATATAAATCTCTACGCAGTCCCCAAGCCAAGCACTCTCATTGGAATGGTTGACAATATCGTCTTTAACATCAGCTAGTATATACATGTTGTCTTCATCCCACATAACATACACAGTCGGTTGTGCATTTAAATCTGCGCTGCCTTCCTTATATTTTGCCAGAACAATTGGTTTTGCGTTATCCCAGATAGCATCCTTTTCTCCGTCGATAACCGGCGTGCCCTTAATCGCATCAGCAACGCCATCCTCCGCACCTAATACGTACCCGCTAAAGCAGGTTACTAGAATCAATGCCGCTAATAATAAACCTGATACTTTTTTGATCATAAAAAATTCTCTCCTTTTGATATTTATATAAATAATTGTACAGCCAAAAGAAAATCTTATATTGCCTTTTCATGCAAGACAGTTTAAATATAAATAAGATTAGCTCACTACAATTATATACTGCTGCAAATGAAAAAAACATGTACCCTATCACTGTGTTCTTGTATAATATCACTTTGACGTTAAATATACTGCGGATGAAACAATTCTCTGATAATATTTTCCATTTAAAAAAGCAAGGATTCCTATAAAGCTCCCAAGGCAAGTGATCCGCCGCGAGATCCATTGTATTCCTCCAGTGAAAGCACCCTTCAAGCACACTGTAATAAGGCTTGCCTTTTGCCTCTGTCAACTGTGTATTAGCGTAATATCCCCGCACAGCCTGGGAAAACAGCTCCATCCGCTGAGGCTCGGGACAGCTCTTCATAAGTGCTTCATCGGTACGCATACAATCCTTCTTAATCTTATCGCCATGCTCAATAGTATAGGTGCAAACATCCGCAACATTTTCAAAATATTTCGCAAAGTAATATTTCCCCTCTATCCCCTGGGTTGCCACAGATCCATTATAAAATCCCATCGCACACCGCAACCAACACCCTTGCCTATTTGTCCAAAAGTAAAGCTGGACCAACAACCTACCGGTGAATGGTGTGTCATAAAATAATTACAGGAGTTACTATTGTTTTTCATCGATATCCCTTTGTGAACTACATCGCCATTGAAATGGCGAGCTTCGAGCTCCCGACAAAACAATGATTGTTCCATCGGTACGCATCTGGGGTGTCCAAACCCTCTACTGCTGGAATGGCTTTGTTGCCAATCCTACACAGGTACTTTTTTAATATGTTATACGCTCCTACACAGTCCGCATTGTATGCTTTTCCATTTGTAACATATAGCCCCCGCTGTTTGCGGTTACTCTTTTGGGCATATTCCATAGATACTTCTACAGCATGTGGGCTGCATTGACTTGTGTAACTCTCCTCCTGCACTTCTACTCCTATTCCTCTGTCCTCTGCTTTATATTTCAGCAACTCTGTTATTTTTCCATAGGGCCATTTGTGAAATTTCTGGTTGTTTACTCTGCCCATGTTTTTGTTTTCCCTTATATAAGTGATATCTCCTATGATTATTGTGGTTATACCTTCCCTTTCTGCAATATCTATTATATGTTTTGTTGCTGCATGCAGAAGATGTAAAACCTGTTTTCTTCTCTTTTCATAAAGCTTTTGTATCCGTCTGGTATCCTTAGGGTATTTTTCTCCCCTTTTAGCTTGATCTGCATAGCTTATTGACTGAAAATATCCTATCTTTTTGTCATAATACCGATTCAAGCTGAGTAGTTGTCTTCCTGATATTATTATACTTTTTCCGGTGGATGTAAAGCAGGTAATAAGATTATTAACGCCCAGATCTATAGACATATATCTTCCAGTATCCTCTTTTTTCATCACTTTGGGTAACTCGATGATAATTCTCACATCATACCTGTTGCTTTTAGGTATGGGGATTATCTCGATGACTTTTATATTACCTTCGATGTTTTTATACTCTTTAGGGATACGGATATATAAAAAGTCTACTTTTATATTATGTTTTTCGAATATGTATTCTTTTTGATTCTTGGGTACAGACATTCTTATAGTTTGATCAAAAACTTTAAACCCATTGTTAAGAAATCTTATATTGAAATTACTGTGTTTGTAACCTGGTGGATTGGGATTATCTATACCTTTAGTTTTCTTGAGCTCAAAAAACGACTTCCAGCCTTCATCAAGCTTTTTTAATACATCCTGTGCTGTTTGTGACGGTAGGTTCTTGTACCAATAGTGTTCTTTGAGATTACGCTTTTGCAAAAACCAGTCAGGGTATTCATTACCGCTTTCCTTTGTCCAATTTTTTCGTTCATAGTTGCCTACATTCCACAGTTTAGATGCTGCATAAGTAAGAGCATCAAGTATTATCCCTTGTATATTACCCGGGTTTAATTCGAAGTCTATGACTCTCATCCTGCCTTTAGGGTTATTCTTTTTAAACATTGTTTCACCCCCTTGTCTTTTGTTTTTCAATATATATCCTGATTGCTTCCTCTGATACTGAACCCACTGTTTCAAGGTAATAAGAAGAGTTCCATAGATTTCCTTTCCACAGATCTTGTTTTAACTCAGGATAATTTAGTAAGAGTAGCCTGCCGCTTATACCTTTTAGCATCTTTACAATATATGAGGGAGATATTTTAGGGTGAGCAGATGCAAACACATGGACATGGTCAGGCATTACCTCCATAGCCTGTATGATAAAAGACTTATCTTTTGCAATTTGTACCATCAGTTCCTTAAGACTCTGGTCTATTCCATTTATCAATACAGGTTTGCGGTATTTTACACTCCATACAATATGGTAATTCACATTATATACGCAAGTTCTTGCATGAATAAGATTATTTTTGTTCATACGTATAGTATAGCAAAGTTTATGTAGTTTTGCAATATTTTTTTGTCTGATTATAGCCTCTGATTATAGCCTCTGATCATAATTATGGCTTCTCGACTATGGGTAGTTTAAAAGCTTACATATGGTAAAGTTTCGTACCGAAACCCGGCTTTCATCTCCCCATTGAAATGCGGAGGATTCCCACCGGATTTCCTAAAAAGCAAACAGAGAAGGAATTGCAAAAGCTGGCGTTGGAGTTTGAAAGGAAAATTGAGCGCGGAACATATCTTGACGGCGGGAAAATGACATTTGCTGAACTTTGTGAAATGTGGCTTGATAAATACGCTGAAAAAGAACTGGAGCCAAAAACAATCGCACGATACAAAGAACTGCTACAACTTCGTATATTACCGGCAATGGGTCATATTAAGCTCGAAAAGCTTCAGCCTACTCATTTACTAGATTTCTACGCCAATTTGAAAGAACCCGGCATAAGAATGGACACAAAATATGTTGCTTTGCCGGCTTTTAAAGATACTTATGCAAGTATGCAATTAACTCAAAAGAAACTGTCAGAAGCCTCTAAAGTATCCAAAGACACTATTTCAAATGTACTGAAAGGGAAAAATGTTACTTCTAAAACCGCAGAGGCATTGAATGATGCACTTAATAAGTTGTTAAATAAACCAAAAGGTAAAATATCAACTTATTTCATGCCATCTGGTGAGCCTGGCACTTTATCGCCTAATACAATATTGCATCACCATCGATTAATTAGTGCAATTTTGCAAGATGCAGTTGAATGGCAATTGATAATAAGCAATCCAGCCAATAGGGTAAAGCCTCCAAAGGGAGAGAAAACAAAACAAACCCATTATAACTTACATCAGACAAAGGATTTAATATCTGCTCTTGCAACTGAACCGATCAAATATAGGGCAATGGTAATTTTGGATGCTTTTACAGGACTAAGAACTGGCGAATTTATGGGTCTTGATTGGACTGATCTTAATTTAGAAAAGGGTACTTTGACTGTTAATAGAGCCAGCCAATATTTAAGTGATAGAGGCACATTCACTAAAGATAAACCCAAGAATGAAAGCTCAGTAAGAACGGTTAATATTCCTCCCTTTGTAGTGTCACTTTTGAAAGAATATAAAGCATGGTGGAATGAGCAGAAGCTTGCCTGCGGGGATTTGTGGCAGGGCAGCAATCGTTTATTTGTGACGTGGGACGGGAAACCATTATTCACGTATGCACTGACAAACTGGATGCCTGAATTTTTAAAAAGACATAACTTGCCAAAGCTTACCCCTCATGGTATCCGGCACACGTTTGCTTCACTATTAGCAAAGAAGATCCCTATACCAGAACTAAGCAGATTATTAGGTCATGCTCGGATAAGTACAACCGATATATATATTCATAGCCTCATGCGTGAGACAAATCCTGATGCAGGAAATATGCTTGAAAAAATGTTAATTGAAAAAAACCAGTGTATAAATTAAACAGGGATAAAACACCCTGTTTTTCTTTTATCTTTTCATAGTTTTTAATATCTTTTACCGTCTATAGTAGTCAAATAGTAGTCATAATAACATTATGTAAAGCAATAGCACATTCCTAAATTTTCTGGAATGCGCTTGTCTGGCGGAGAAGCGGGGATTCGAACCCCGGCTAGAGTAACCCCTACTAACGGTTTAGCAAACCGTCCCCTTCAGCCTACTTGGGTACTTCTCCAAAAGGTATGAATTTTTTAATGGCGGAGAGAGTGAGATTCGAACTCACGGTAGGCTTGCACCTACGCCGGTTTTCAAGACCGGTGCCTTAAACCAACTCGACC
>CAYXUX010000055.1:0-12490 GCA_964468275.1 uncultured Clostridiaceae bacterium | reverse complement strand
CAAAAGACTATTGACAAAATAAAAATAATGCTATATAGTTAATTACATAAGTAACTAACCGGGTATGTGAGGAGGTGCTTTTATGAAGATGCTTTTAGATGACAGTAAATTAATTTATATTCAAATTGCCGATGCTATTTTAGATGCTATTTTAAAAGGTTCCCTAAAGGAAGGTGAACAAGTTTATTCGACAAATCAATTTGCAAAGCTCTATGGCATAAATCCGGCTACAGCGGCAAAAGGTATAAATCTGCTTGTTGAAGAGAGCATATTATACAAGAAAAGGGGTATAGGCATGTTTGTGGCGTCGGGGGCTAAAAGCATGATAATTGATAAAAGAAGAAAACAATTTGTAGATGAATATGTCACGAAACTAATGAATGAGGCAAAAAAATTAAGCATAACAAAAGAAGAACTTATAAACCTGATTAATAAGTATGAAGGGGGAGAAAAGAGATGACTTATATTGTAGAATGCAAAGATATTTCAAAAAGCTTCGGTAAAACGAATGCTTTAGTGGATGTTAACATAAGAATTCAAAAAGATAAGATTTACGGTTTGCTAGGTAGAAACGGTGCCGGAAAAAGCACTCTTTTAAATATAATCGATGCTCAGATGTTTCCTACTGCAGGAGAGGTAAAAGTATTTGGAGAGGCTCCTTTTGAAAATAAAAAGGTTTTGGAAAATATATGCCTTATTAAAGAAAGCGGGATGTTTTTAAAAGATTTGAAAGTCAAAGAAGCCATTTATCTTGCTTCTTTGTTTTATCCAAACTGGGATGCCGATTTTGCCGAGAGACTTTTAGATGAATTTGAGTTAGATACAAATAAACTGTATAAGCATCTTTCTTTGGGTATGAAATCGCAATTAAGTATAATTGTCGGTTTATCCGGACGTAGCCCTTTAACCATTTTTGACGAGCCTTATATAGGCCTAGATGCTCCGGGGAGACAATTCTTTTATGATATTTTAATAGATGATTACATGAATAACCCTAGGACTATAATATTATCCACACACTTGATTGATGAAGTAAGCAATATGTTAGAGGAGATTATAATACTCCACAAAGGTAAAGTTGAAATTGAAGGTAATGCTGATGAAATCAGAAGTAAAGCATTTTATATCAGCGGTGATAAAATACAAGTAGAAGACTTTATAAAATTTAAAAAGGTATTGCATAAGGAATTGATGGGTGAAAATATGTTGGCAGTAATATATGATAGCTTATATGAAAAAGAAAAGGCGGAAATATATTCCGCAGATTTAACTATTAGTTCAATTCCCATGCAGCAACTGTTCATATATCTGACCGGCGGTAAAATGGTTAAAAGGGGTGTAATTAATGAATAAAGTAATACCACAATTAAAAATGCATTATCTTAATAATAAAAAATCACTTATAATATTTTGGACAATTATGGTCTGCATATCTCTTTTAGGGATTTCACTAGCTTTATACCTTAGAAGCAGAGGAATTGAAAGCAGTATTACAACAAATAACTCAGCAGCTATAATAATATTTGCTGCAATTGCAAGTGCCGTATCTTATAGCGAAACATTTCCTTATGTTATAAGCATAGGGTGCACACGAAAAGACTTTATATATGGTTTTATCGCATATTGTATATCTTTATCACTGGTTATGTCGCTGGCTTTTAATGTTTTAGTCTTAGGAGATTATACAGTATTTAAATTATTGGGCTTTAATATTCAAACTTTTGGTTATGTTGGCGGTGAGATAACCTTAATAAGGTTTTGTTCTAATGTATTGTTACATTTTACTTTTTTGGCGGCCATATCAGCACTTTTTGGCCTTATAATCAGTATAATTTATTTAAAGGGAATGATGTACTTATTTGGTATCGGTGGTTTGTTTATTGTATCAATGTTTTTTCCGAAAGCCAGAGAATTTGCTTTTGAGACTATGAAGTTTATAGGTGCAACATTTGTCGGACTTATTAGCCCTTATAAAATGATAGGGTTATCCTCGTTGTTTTTCTTTATATTTTCACTGCTTATATATCCCATTACGAGAATCACACAAGTAAAAAGATGATAATATAAATAAAAGAGACCTTGCGTACAGCTACAGCCATAGCTGCATTGCAGGGACATTTTTACGGCCACTGAAAAACCCATGATTTCCGGGAAGAGTTATTCTGAACGCAGTGAAGAATCTTGTGTTACCGATACATTAGGAGTCTTTGAGGATTCTCAGGATGACAATAATGTGATTTTTTCAGTGGGCTTAATTTTTTCATGCATATCGGCATTTCATAATTATTTAACTAATTGTTTTAAATAATTAATATCACAAATAAAGTATTCACTGCCTTCTTTTCTAATAATGCCCTGATTTGTCAGATTCATTATAGTATTTGAGACAGTAACCCTACTAAGTCCGGTCATATTTGCTATATCACTGTGAGTGAAGGTGAAATTCAATTTATACTCATTATTTTTAATTTTTACTCCAAAATCTTTGCACATGGATATAAACATAAGTGCAACTTTTGCATCGGCAGCTTTAAAAGATAAGAATTCTACTTGGGTATATAAAATTCTGATTTTAGTGGTTAAATTATATAGATTAGATATCATTATATCCTTGTTTGTTAATAAGGCATTCATAAAAGTGTCTTTTGGGATTTTAAATATCCAAGCATCTCTGCATACCCTTGCGGTACAATAATTAGGTTTACCATCAAATAGCTGAAGTTCGCCAAAGAGACCTCCTTTATCACATATCCCTATTACTTTCTTATTGCCCTCCGAATCAACTATATATAACTCTACTCTTCCTGAGTCTACAATATAGATATTGTCAGTGAATTCATTACAATTATATATTATGAAATTCCTTTTATAAAACTCTCGTTTACCGAAGGGCTTCAATGCGCTCCAATCGCTTTTAGGAAGTTGCATCCATGGGGAAAAAACAATGTTATCTTTGAAAATTTTAAAATCATTAAAATCAGTCATAGTTTCACCCTTACAAAACTTATTTAAAATTATTTAAGTGAATGGTATTACTAAGATTATAAAGAATTTTCAATGAATTGTCTACAAAAAATCCAAGTTGTAAAACACTTTACAGAATAATCTAAAAACTTATGATAAAGTTAAATTATTAAATAAAGGGAGATGGTAAAATGTCCTATGGATTTATTGAAACAAAGGGATTGGTTGCTGCATGTGAGGCTTCCGATGCAATGGTTAAGGCTGCTAATGTCAGCATCGTATCTAAAGTTGAAATAGGTGCAGGATATGTAACTGTTGTAGTTGAAGGTGATGTCGGTGCGGTAAAGGCTGCAGTAGATTCAGGGGCGGCTGCGGCTCAAAAGGTTGGCGAATTGATATCGGCACATGTGATTCCCAGACCTTCGGAAGGCTTAATAGAGGTATTTTTAGGAGTAAAGACAGATAAAAAAGAAATATAGTTAAGAGGTGAACCGGATGAGGAGATTTTTTACAGCGGAAGATGTAGAGCTGGCGGCGGCAAAAGGTGAGAGTATTATAAGAGTTGATAAAAATGACGTAATAACCTCTATAGCTAAAGAAGTAGCAGATAAAAAAGGAATAAAATTTGTTGATGAAGAAATTACAGTAACCCCTCAAGTACAAAAAACAGAACCAGTGCAGAACATTCAAGTTGCACAAAATAATCAAGTCGTTGAAAATTTATACTCGGAGCAAAGACCCGTCATTACACAGGATGTTATTTCGAATGTTGCAAATGAAAGCGAATCAAGGGCCGTCGGTTCAGGTATAGTAAAAAAATTACCCTATAGACAATTATTATCAGATAGTGAAATAGAGAAATGGAGACAAGAGTTTCCCATTTTAAAAGATGTTATTCATGTAGGCAATTGCTCTCAAAGTGCTCAATCCATAAGAGTCAGAGAAGCCATAAATGCGTATTTGGATAACTGGCTGACAGTAGGAATGGATTGGGAAGGTTGGATTGACGAGGTATATAAAGCAAAAGCTGAATTTGCCAAAGTCATAAACGCATCTCCCGAAGAAATAGCAATATCATCATCAGTATCCGAAACAATATCTTCAATAGCCAGTTCTTTGGATTATTCGGGAGCGAGGAACAAAATAGTTGCGACGGATATAGAATTCCCTACTGTCGACCATGTGTGGCTGGCACATCAAAAATACGGAGCAAAAGTGGACATTATAAATGTTAATAAACAACATGAAATTGATTTGTCGGAGTATGAAAGATATATAGACAGTAGTACTTTACTCACATCTATTACTCAAGTTTATTATTTAAATGGATTTAAACAAGATCTTAAAGCAATAGCGGAGATTGCCCATAGGAAAGGTTCTCTTATTTTGGTAGATGCATATCAATGTTTAGGTACGGAAATTGTTGATGTAAAAGATATGAACATAGATATATTTACATCAGGAAATTTGAAATATCTGTTCGGAATTCCCGGTGTTGCATTTATGTATGTGAGAAGAGAGCTTGTCCCTCTATTGAAACCGGCTGTTACAGGGTGGTTCGGGCAGGAAAATCCGTTTTTATTCCAAACCAGATATTTGGATTATGCTTTTGATGCCAGGAGATTTGATACTGGTACACCACCTGTGCTAAATGCTTATGCTGCAAAAGCTGGATTGGAAATTATTAATGAAGTTGGTGTAGAAAAGATTAAGGATAGGATTGATTATTTAAGTGCTTATGCTTTAGAGGCTTGTATTAAACGAGGACTTACAACGATTAGTCCATTTGATGTAAGCAAAAAAGGTCCGACAACGGCAATTCTTGTGCCTGATTCTCATCATGTTGAGCTTGAGTTAAAAAAGAGGAATATTATAGCATCGGCCAGAGGTGATGTTATTAGGGTTGCACCACATTTCTATACGAGAACGCAAGATTTGGATATTGTATTTGATGCTATAGCGGATATTCTGAAAAAGTAAAGGAGTATTTATATGATACTATGCAAGGTGCGTGATAAATGCGTTTCGACGATAAAAAATAAAGAATTGACGGGTATAAGTTTTATTATTGTAGAGAAGATGGACAAAAACGGAAAAGCAGCCGGTGATTATTTGGTTGCTGCCGATCCCATAGGCTGTGGTGTAGGAGAGATTGTTATTGTAACTGTTGGCAGTATTGCCAGAACCGCTATATCCAATGATAAAGCACCAATAGATGCAGCGGTCATCGGTATTGTAGATAATCAAGAAAATAATCCTAAATAAAATTAAGGATGGAGGTATATTATGAAATCTATAGGTTTTGTAGAAACGAAAGGTTTAGTCGCTGCGATAGAGGCGGCAGATAGCATGGTAAAGGCTGCAAACGTAGAGATAGTAGGTAAAAAGGCTGTAGGAGGCGGACTGGTTGCAGTAATTATTGAAGGAGATGTTGGGGCAGTAAAAGCTGCTGTAGATGCCGGTGCCGCTGCGGCAAAAAAGGTAGGAGAAGTTGTCTCTGTACACGTAATCGCAAGACCGGGACAAGAGGTAGAGGAGTTTTTAAAATAGATTAATTAAAAGATGTTTTAGAACTCATAGAAATGAGGTATTTGATGATAGATAAAATAAATTTAAGGACATTTATTATCATTGATAATATGCAGCCACAATATGCTGCAGTCACGGGGACAGTAGTTAAAGGAGATATATGCTTAGCCGGAATGGCACAATTATATATAGAAATAGAGCCGGGTAGCAGCGTTTATAAGCTTATGGATGTAGCACTTAAACAAACCGGAGTTAAGCCGGGATTTCAGATAGTAGAGAGAGAATATGGGGAAATAGAACTTCATTCTTTTAAAATCGAAGATGTTAAAGAAGCCGGTCAGGCAATACTGGATGCATGTTCATTAAATATTAACAACAGGATGAAGCCAAAGATAGTGTCTGAACAGATAATATCCAATGTTGATCCCTATCAGTCACAGTTAATCAATAGGGATAATAGGTACGGCTCAATATTGGTTCCCGGTGAAAGCCTTTTCATAATGGAAGTTGAACCTGCAGCCTATATATCGCTGGCTGTCAATGAGGCGGAGAAAGACTCAGATATAAAACTTATTACTTTCGATCCCGTCGGTCGTTTCGGGAGAATGTATGTTTCCGGTACGGAATCGGAAGTGAGAAGTGCAAGAAATGCAGCTATAGACTGTATTAATAACATAGACGGCAGGGATTAATATGGCAAGAGATTATTTTGAAAATTATATAAAAAAAATAGTTAGCGATAAAAGCGTCGAAGAACAACGAACGGAAATTGGAGCTGTATCAGAACCGGATACATCTGTTATTAAAATATCAAGCAACCAGTTTTATGATTTGGCTATAAATAACGGAAATGTGATAATACCCGGGACGGGAATATTTAATGTAAATCTGGGAATTAAAGACGGTATAATTACTACGATCACGAATACAGTTTTAACTGCGGCACAAGTTGTTGATGCCGGTGACAAGTATGTTTCTCCGGGTATCATTGATCCCCATGTTCACCTCGGTTTATTTGCACCTTTTGAAAAAGAAATAGAAAGCGAGACAAAAGCTGCTCTTGCCGGAGGAGTGACAACTTTGGGGTGTTATTTTGCAAGCACAGATTCTCATTCGAACACTTTTCCGAGAATAGGTGAAAAAATAGCATCATTATCAAATACGGATATCATTCCACATTTAATCATAAACAATGATATACAAAAAAAAGAGATAAGAGATTATGTCAGCCGTTTGGGAGTGACTTCATTTAAGCTTTATATGAACGGTGTTCCGGGGATTATGCCGGATGTGGACGATGGATTTATTTTAGATGTGTTTGAAGAAATCAAAAAAATTGATAAAAAGTGCGTTGTATGTGTTCATACGGAAAACAGAGATATTGTCAGACGTGCTACCGCTATGGTTAAAGAGGAATTGGCGGATATGGCTAAGCTCACGGATTGGAGCAGAACACATCCCGAGATGGCGGAAGAAGAGGCTGCAATAAGGATATCTTATCTTGCAAAGAAAATAGGTGTAGATATATATTTGGTTCATATTTCCTCCGCAGATGCAATAAAAAGCCTTAGGAATATAAAAAAATCAAACGAATTTATAAATATTGAAACGACTTCGCCCTATTTATCATTAAATAATAAAAGTACCGTCAGCAATGTCATTAAAATGGAACCTCCGATCAGGAGTGCAACGGATGCAGAAGAACTCTGGACAGGTATTATTGATGACACTATAGATACTATAGGCACGGATAACGTCACAATGACTGAAGAGGAAAAGAAACTGCTGAGTACAAATATTTGGGATGTTATGCCCGGATATCCTGCGACGGAGACCCATTTACCTGTATTGTTAAATGAAGGTGTAATAAAAAGAAGGATACCGATTCAAAAAATAATTGAGAAAATAACGAAGAGACCCGCTGAGGTATTCGGTATTTACCCGCAAAAAGGATCCATGATGATTGGCAGTGATGCTGATATAACGATAATAGATTTGAACAGAAAGAAAAATGTTAATGCAGGGGCATTGCATAGCAGATCAGATTTCTCCATATATGAAGGTAAGACGCTGCAAGGTTGGCCTGTAACTACAATTAAGTCGGGGCAAATCGTATATGCGAATGAGAAATTTACAGATAAAAAAGCGGTATGCAAATATATTAGAAGGTAAACTAAAACTGACTATGAAAGAGGAATAAGTATGGATGGATTAAAAGAAATCAGGCTTCACGGAAGAGGAGGCCTTGGAACTGTTAAGGCCGCCGAAACATTGGTATATGCGGCGGTAACGGATGGCATATATGGGAACTCTATACCTTTCTTCGGATTTGAAAGGCAAGGAGCTCCGGTTACTGCCTTTGTGAGGATTTCAGATAAACCCATAAGGCCAAAGAACAGGGTTTATAATCCACATGCTGTTGTGGTATTGGAGCCTACTATTATGAATGCTGTAAATGTGTTCGAAGGAGTTAAGGAAGGCTCTTTGCTGGTTATAAATTCGGCTTTGGAACCGGATAAGATTAGTATTGATTCAAAAGTGAAAACAGTAGCAATAATAGATGCAAATAAGATTGCATTGGAGCTCTTAGGCAGACCAATAACAAATACAGTTATGTTGGGGGCATTTGTAAAAGCAACCGGTTGGGTAAGTTTAGAAAATGTTTCAAAAAAAGTTGAAGAGCTTTGGGGTACAAAAAATAAGGAAGCGGTTTTAAAGGGCTTTGAAGAAGCCAAAATTTATCATTTAAAATGATAAAGTCGCAGGAAAGGGTGGCTTTCATGGAGTTTAAAAGTAAATATATAGCACCTGTCGGGGCGGATGGAGTGTATGTAATAAATACAGGCGACTGGAGAACTATAAGGCCTGTTTTAAATCAAGATAAATGTATTAAATGCGGTATATGTTTTATGTATTGCCCCGTTAATTCCATAGTCAAGGAAGATGGAAAATTTATAATAAAATACGATTACTGCAAAGGATGCGGTATATGCGCACATGAGTGTAAAAGTGACGCAATAGTAATGGTACAGGAGGCTGAGAAATAATGCAGGAATTTGATGTTATAAATGGAAATAAAGCTGCCGCAATAGCGGCTGCACTGGTAAATCCGGATATTATAGCGGCATACCCTATTACGCCTCAGACTCCGGTAGTCGAGTATCTGACACAATTCGCCGCAGATGGAATACTGAAAAGTACTATGAGTGAAGTTGAATCTGAGTTGTCTGCTATGAGTGTATTAACAGGAGCCTCATTAGCCGGTGCCAGAACATTTACCGCTACGTCGTCTCAAGGCTTATCTTTAATGTATGAACCTTATTTTAGAGCATCTACATTGAGATTGCCCATAGTGATGGCAATAGTTAACAGAGAAATGATTTCTCCGCAAACGGTATGGGGAGGGCCGCAAGACTCCATATCTGTCAGAGATGCGGGCTGGCTTCAGATATATGTGGAAGATAATCAGGAAATATTGGATATGATAATTCAGGCTTTTAAAATAGCGGAAAACGAGGATGTGTTGTTGCCTATCAATATTTGCTATGACGGATTTTATTTATCCCATATGACGGAAAAAGTATTTATACCTGAGCAGGAAAAGGTTGCAAAATTTATAGGTAAATATGAACCGGAGCACATTATACTGGATCCCGAGAGACCAATGGCTGTTGACCCATTGACCAACGGCGACTTATTGATGGAATATCGATATAAGCATTTGTTATCGCAGCAAAAGGCATTGAAAGTGATAGATGATGTTGATAAAGAATTTGAATATTTGTTTGGCAGAAGTTATGGCGGTTTGATAGAAGAATATAGGATGAATGATGCAGAAACAGCTATTTTAGTAATGGGTTCCATGACCGGTGCGGCGAAAGAAGCCGTCGATATCAAAAGAAAAGAAGGAATAAAAATTGGTCTTATTAAAATCCGTGCTTTAAGACCCTTTCCTAAAGAAAGGATAATAAAATCACTGGATAAAGTAAAAGCTTTTGGCGTTGTTGACAGAAATGTTTCCTTTGGATGGAACACGGGAGTGGTTTATCAGGAAATAAAGTCGGCTTTATATGAAAGTGGTAAAGCAGTTCCTTCTATTCCTTTTATCGGCGGTCTTGGCGGTGAAGATCTCACGGTTAATATGATGATGGAATCCGTGGATAGGATTAATAGCATTAAGAAAAACCATAGTACTGTATGGCTGACGGAAAGCAATGGGGGTGAAGCATAATGAATATAGTAGATAAGCTTAGTTCTAAAGAGGATATGATTTCTCCGGGTATATCGGCATGTATAGGATGTAATGTGGAGCTCACATTAAGAACATGTATGAAAGTGCTGGGGCCAAATACGATTCTGGCTGTTCCTCCGGGTTGCATGGGAGGAGTCGGTGTTGTTGGCTGGGATATGATGACAGGCGCCAATTGTCCCGTGTTTTTCCCATTACTTGATAATCCTGCATCAATGCTGGCGGGAATAAAACTATATTATGAAAGGATCGGGAGAAAAGTAAACGTAGTTGCTTTTGCCGGAGACGGAGCGACGGTAGATGCGGGTTTTCAATGCCTTTCGGGGGCAGCAGAAAGAGGAGATAAAATAATATATATATGCTATGACAATGAGGGATATATGAATACCGGTTATCAAAGGAGCTCGGCAACATCAAAATATTCATGGACATCTACAACTCCTGTAAGCATAGAAGGAAGAGGCGGTAAAAAAGAGCATAAAAAAGATTTTCCTATGATTATGGCTATGCATGATATCGCTTATATGGCTACATGTAGTCCCGCTTTTATTCAAGATATGGTTAGAAAAGTTGAGAAAGCCATGGAAAAGCAGGAAGAAGGGCTGGCATATATACATGTGTTTAATCCTTGCTTAACAGGATGGGGAATAAAATCCGAGGAAAGCATTGAGGTATCAAGACTTTCCGTTGAAACAAATTTCTTTCCCCTTTACGAAGTAATAGATGGGCAATTTAAAATAAATAAAGAATATAGGAATCCGAAGCCTGTAAAGGACTACTTGAGTAAGATAAAGAAGTATTCCCATTTGAATAAAGAAGAGATAAAAGAAATTCAAGAGATAGTAGACGAGAAGTGGGATAGATTAAAAAAATTAGCTTCTTTATAAGAGGTGTGAAATGAACAATCATTTAGATTCATTGTTTAATCCGGAAAATATTGCAGTTGTCGGGGCATCAAATAACCCGCTGAAGGCAGGATATGTAATCGTACAAAATTTAATAAACATTGGTTATCCCAAAAAAATCTTTCCTATAAACATTAAAGAAGACCATATATGCGGTATAAAATCTTATAGAAGCTTATATGATATCGAGGACAAGGTTGAGATGGTTGTATTGATAATGCCTGCAGGAGCGATTTTCGATGTCATGAAAGATATCGAAAACAGGATGAAAAGCAAAAACGATATAAAGGTAATAGTATGTGCTTCGGCAGATTTTGCAGAAACAAAAACTCCTGAGGGTATAAAAAGACAAAACCATCTCATTGAAATATCCAAAAAATATGGGATAAGAATTGTGGGCCCCAATTGTATAGGTGTTATAGACAATGTGAACAGAGTGGATACAACCTTTGTAGAAACACTGCTGCCGAAAGAAAGCAGAGGTAAAAAAGGTGGGATTAGCTTTATATCACAAAGCGGAGCGGTAGCGGCATCACTGCTCATGAGTGGGGCTTCCCAACCGGCACCTATTTCATTTAATAAGTTTGTTTCCATTGGGAATATGGCAGATATTGATTTTATAGACTTATTAAAATACTTTGAAAATGACGAGGATACAAAAGTTATAGGTTTATATTTGGAAGGATATTCCGATGGCAGGAGGCTTATAAATACAATTGCCGAAATTACTGTGAAAAAACCTGTTGTTGTTTTAAAAGTGGGCAGAAGCGAAAAGGGTGCTTCTGCGGCTAGTTCCCACACGGGTTCTTTAGCAGGGTCCGATGTGGTATATGATAGTGCTTTTAAACAATATGGAGTTATAAGAGTGGATACGCTACAAGAATTGATGGATACGATGCAAGCCTTTGATAGCCTCAAGCTTCCGGATGACGGTAATGTTTTTGTTTTGTCACAAGCAGGCGGGCCGGGAATCTACTGTACAGATGCAGTGAGTAATCAGAATAACTTGGAAATGCCGATAATCGAAGATACCACTAAAGAAAAGTTAAAAGAAATAGCACCGGCTATGTCTTCAATATGTAAACCGGAAGGTTATGCAGATATAACTGCGGCAGCGAATGTAAGGCATCATGTAGAGTCTTTGAAGGTGATAATTAATGATTCTAATGTAAGCAGTGTGTTGTTTATTACTGTAGTTCCTACTTTTCTGCCTCAAGATAAGTTGGCGGAGAAAATGATTGATTTATTGGAAAATGAAGGATACCGGAATAAAAAATCTGTTTTTATTTCAATAATGTCCGGTAATTATGTATGGGAATGCAGAAAGAGCATAGAAGAAAAAGGCATATATACTTTTGCCAGTCCGGATCAAGCTGTTAAAGCATTGGCGAATATGGTCAGGTATTCAAAATATCTAAAAAGAATAAAAGGAGGTTCGGCGAATGAGTAAATTTTTAAATGAGTTGGAAGCCAATAAAATGCTGTCCTCCTACAAAATACCTATGATAAAAAGCATTGCATGCAAAACGAAAGAAGAAACGGTAATAGAAGCAAAGAAGATGCGTTTTCCTTTAGCAATGAAGATTTTATCTCCTCACATTCAACATAAAACGGATGCCGGATGTGTTTTTTTAAATGTAAGCAGCACTAAAGAAGTTGAAGAGAATTATGAAAAGATAATAAACAATGCTAAGTCCTATGATAAAAATGCGAGGATTGACGGGGTTCTTTTGCAAGAAATGGCGACAGAAGGACTTGAGGTTATCATAGGCATGAAGAAGGATCCTCAATTCGGGCCGGTAGCTATGGTGGGTATGGGAGGTATATATGTAGAAGTTTTTAA
>CAYXUX010000054.1:7155-12660 GCA_964468275.1 uncultured Clostridiaceae bacterium | reverse complement strand
CCATTGAAGCATAAGATCCTTCGCTATCGCTCAGGATGACGTTTATATACAATGTTTGAACTGTAATATTTATTGATTAAGATTTATTATAAAATTTTACTATTGCATTGTTAAATGCAGGGAAAAAGAGTAGAATAGTAATAAAAGCGAGCGAGGTGACAAGCATGAAATTTTGCTGGACGACAATAATGGTGAAAGATATGGATGAATCCCTTAAATTCTATCAAGATATTGTGGGTTTGCCTATTGATAGACGTTTTAAAGCAGGCTCCGAAGTTGAAATAGTATTCTTAGGTGATGGCGAAACAAAGGTTGAGCTTATAGATAACAAGGAGGTAAAAGACGTAACTATTGGTCAGGATATTTCTTTAGGTTTTGAAACCGATTCTTTAGATGAAATGATGGATTTGGTAAAGGAAAAAGGTTTGGAAATACATAGCGGGCCATTTCAACCAAATCCTTATACAAGTTTTTTCTATGTTTTAGATCCCAATGGTCTAAAAATTCAATTTGTAGAACAAAAATAAAATTTGAGACGGTTAAACCGTCTCAAATTTTTATTTAAAGCTTTTAATTTTGCGATATAATGTATTTCTGCCTATTCCTAAAGCTTTAGCCGTGTTTGTAATATTACCGTTAAAATATTTAAGGGTTTTTTTAATATGTTCCCTCTCCATATTTACCAATCTAAAATCTTCTTTCCCTATAATCCTGTTATTTCTTATATTTTTAGTGGTTTTTCCCTTAATGTTCAAATTATATAGTTTTCCCGTGTTTAACATTAATTCTACTAAGTTTTCTAACTCCCTTATATTGCCGGGCCAGTTATAAGAAATTAACTCTTCCAAATATTCCTCGGGTAACTCCATCTTCTTTTTATTAATCCGCTTTGAAATCCTTTCCATAAAATAGTCCAATAATAATGGAATATCATCTCTCCTTTCTCTTAATGGCGGCAGATATAGGGGTAAAACATTCAATCTATAAAAAAGATCCTTCCTAAAACTTTCTTTATTCACTTCTTCGACTAAATTTTTATTAGAAGCAGATATTATCCTGACATCAACTACTATTTCTTTTGTACTGCCTATCCTGCTAACAACCCCTTCTTCGATTACCCTTAGTAGTCTAGTCTGCATATCCAACGGCATTTCACCTATTTCATCCAAGAAGATTGTTCCTCCATCGGCTACCTCAAATTTTCCCGGGTGTCCGCTTTTTTTTGCTCCTGTAAATGCACCTTCCTCATATCCGAATAGCTCGGATTCAATCAAATTTTTAGGAATTGCACCGCAATTTAAAGCCACAAAGGCTTCATCCCTTCTATTTCCGTGGTTATGAATGGATTGAGCAAAGACTTCTTTACCTGTACCGCTTTCACCCAGTATAAGTATCGTTGATCTGCTGTCAGAAATTTGTTTGGCAAACTCTATTATTTTAACGAAATCCCTATTCTCTCCAATTATCTTATCAAATGTATAAATGGCTTGTCTTCCCATAATTTTATTTGCTGTTTTTCTAACTTTTTTTATCTCTTTAAAAACATAAACAATGCCGTTTAAATCTTCATCAGTGTCAAATATAGGATAAACACTTAAACTATATTGCAATACGTTTTTATTTGAATTGACATATACATCTTCTTCATAATAACTTGTCTTACTGTTCAATGCTTTAAGTACACTATCCCAACCTTCAAAAAGTTCATAAGCCTTTTTTTGCTCAATTTCTTCTTCTGTATATCCAAACAAATATGTAAAGTATTTATTTGCACTCAATATATTCCCTTGTAAATCAGATGTCATTATACCTGCAGATATAGAATTAATAATTGTTTCTATATATAGTTTTGCCATTTCACAATCAGCGGTATTAATCATTTTATTAAAGCCTCCAAATAAACATATTAAATCTTTGTAATTTTAACTTGTAAATATCCATAAATAGTGTCTCAATATTGAACATTGGTCTATAATAGAACATTTATATTCTATTGTTATGTTCCATTATAGCACAATAATAATTATTATTAAAATAGAAAATTGTTTTGCTTAGGGAAGTGTGGATATTACTCACTCCGCCAATGGGAACTTTTTAGAATTTTTTAGGCATGCTTATTGCGTGTATTAATGATTATATATTATTTTTTTGTAAAGGGAGGTTGACATATGAATAAATTTATAAGAGTAAATATGACTTCGCTGGAAGTAAAGGCAGATGGCATTCCGGAAAAATATAAAGGATTGGGCGGTCGCGCTCTTACTTCCGCGTTTGTTTACGATGAGGTAAAACCTACTTGTCATGCATTAGGGAAAAACAACAAATTAATTTTTGCTCCGGGATTATTGAGCGGTACTTCTGCTCCAAATTCCGGTCGTATTTCCGTTGGGGCGAAAAGCCCTCTTACGGGTACAATAAAAGAAAGCAATTCCGGCGGATCATTCTCACAAAAAATGGCCAGAATGGGCATAAAGGCGTTAGTTATTGAAGGTATGCCAACTGATGATAAATACTATGTAATAAACATAAAGATGGACAGTATAACTATAGACGAAGCACCTTTGGAAATACTTAACGGTATCGGCAATTATAAGGCTATCGAAGTGCTAAATGCAAAATATGGTGAAAAAATAGGAATAGCTCTGGCAGGCCCTGCAGGTGAGCATCGCTTGCCGGCCGCAAATATTTCTTTCAAAGATCCTGAAGGAAACATAAGAAGTGCCGGCCGTGGTGGTTTGGGAGCTGTGATGGGTTCCAAAAAGGTAAAAGCTATAGTTATTGATGATACCGGAAGCAAGCCCGTGCCAATTGCAGACCCGGATAAATTTAGAGCTGCTTCGAAAGTGTTTGCTCAAGCTCTTATGAGTCATCCCGTCTCGGGTGAGGGCTTAGCGGCTTACGGTACTAACGTATTGGTAAACATAATAAATGAAGCCGGCGGATTTCCCTCTTATAACTTTACTACCGGTCGTATTGAACACAATGATAATATTTCCGGTGAAACACTGAATGCTGTTATAACCGAGCGTGGAGGGGAAGGTAAAGTATCACACGGCTGCCATCCCGGATGTATTATTAGATGTTCTCAATGGTATCCAAACGAAAAAGGAAAGTATATTACCAGCGGTTTTGAATATGAAACTATTTGGGGATTGGGAGCGGATGCAGGTATTGAAAATTTTGATGACATTGCTTATATTGACAGAGCCATGGATGATGTAGGAGTTGACAGTATCGAAATTGCGGTAGCCATAGCCACTGCAATGGAAGGTGGACTTCTCCCTTGGGGTGACGGAAAAGCAGCATTAAATGCCGTTAAGGAAATTGCTGTACCGACTCATTTAGGAAGGTTAATCGGTGGGGGCACTTCTGTGGTAGGTAAAGTGTGCGGGCTGTTCAGAACTCCCGTAGTTAAAGATCAAGGGATACCTGCTTATGATCCCCGAGCCATCAAAGGTATCGGTTTGACTTACGCAACCAGTACCATGGGTGCTGACCATACCTTCGGCTATTGCATTTCCGGAAACATTTTAAAAATAGGTGCCGACTTAGACCCGTTAAAAAAAGAAGGACAAATTGAATATGCGCGAGCTATGCAAATCGGGACAGCTGCAGTTGACACTACAGGTATGTGCTTATTTGTATACTTCGGTATTGCGGATAGTCCTGAAGGATATCAAGCTCTTATTGATATGATTAATGCTCAATATGGTTTATCCTTGACTTCCGAGGATGTTGATAAACTAGGTGAAAATGTTTTGAAAACAGAAATTGCCTTTAATAAAGCTGCAGGATTTACCAATGTTCATAATTGCTTACCGGAATTCTTTGAGTATGAACCTCTACCGCCTCACAATGTAGTATGGGACTTCACTCAGGAAGAAATTGATAAAGTACAAGACTTTTAAGTATGATAAAATGAAAAAGAAGAAAAAAGCAATTGAAATAAGGGGATTCCTTCATTTAGATAAGGCTTTCAGGAAAAAATACGGTGCTCCGCCTTTCTATTATAACTTGGAAAGCACTATTACGGGTTTGGAGTTGGCAAAGATACTGGAAGTCAACCCGAAAGAAATAGAAGTAATCTTTGTAAACGGTTTTGTACAATCACTGGATTATCAAATACACCCGGGTGATCGAGTAGCTTTTTTACCCCCCGGTTGCCCGGGACCCTACAGAGTAGCATTGGGTTTCTATGGAAAAAATCAAGGCAGCAAATCGAATTTTACATTAGATGAATAGTAATCGGTATTTAAAGGGGGCATTAACCCCCTTTAAATATATACCTGATGTTTATGAAAGGTTGTTTTCACATGATAAACATAAAAGTGCGTTTATTTGCAACTTTAAGAAAAAATCACAATAAAGAAACAATTATAAAATTGCCACAAGGGTCAACAATAAAGGATATAATAATTAATCTTAATATTCCTGAAAGCGAAGCCGCCATTCTATTGGTCAATGGTAAAAGAGCCAATTTAGAAGATTCTTTAAAAGATAATGATGTCGTAGCAATCTTCCCGGCTGTCGGTGGCGGCTAAAAGCAATTGACTATTTCGGACATATTTATTAAGTTTTCCACTTCGCCAAAGCATCAGCCAAAGCCGTATTCATAGGCTCTTTTTTACCTTTGTTTTGATTTTTGAGATATTCTGATACCTCTCTTTTTGATATTCTGGTATCTTGTTTTTTCCTTCTTTCATTGTAAACGGAGAGCTTTTCTCTATATCCGCAACTGCACACAAATATTTGTCCTTCACCTACTCCATGCAGTTCAAGCTTTTTACGACAATTAGGGCATCGCGCATTTGTGATTTGAGAAAGATTTTCTCTATAGCCGCATTTTCTGTCCTGACAAATAAGCATCTTACCCCTTTTACCGTTGACTTCCAACAAATACTTTCCGCAGGTAGGACATTTCGTCCTTGTTATATTATCATGTTTAAACTTTTCTTCACTGCTCTTTATTTCCCTTACAACAGTTTTTGCATAATTTCTCATATTATCAAGGAATATTTCTTTCTTTAGCTTTCCTTTGGATATGGAATTAAGCTTTTGTTCCCATTCAGCTGTAAGTGCCGGCGACCTCAAGTCTTCCGGTACCAATTGCAAAAGCTGTCTACCCTTGGAGGTTATATTTATCTCTTTCCCTTTTTTTTCTAACAAGAATGTATTAAAAAGTTTTTCAATTATATCAGCCCTGGTAGCAACAGTACCAATACCTCCCGCTTCATCTATGGTCTTTATTAAATCTTTGCTCTCTCCTGTCATGTACTTTTTCGGGTTTTCCATAGCACTGAGAAGGGTGGCTTCATTAAAAGATGAAGGCGGTCTAGTATGGCCACTAGTTTGATTCAATGAAGTTATAGCCAGTTTCTTTCCCTTTTCTATTTTTGGAAGTACCTGATCCCTTAGATCATCTTTAGAATCATCATCCTCTTCTCTGACCGTTCTGCTGCTATATATTTCTTTCCAACCATCTTTGATAACGGTTTTGCCTTTGGC
>CAYXUX010000054.1:0-7055 GCA_964468275.1 uncultured Clostridiaceae bacterium | reverse complement strand
CTTGTTGCATTTATACCAACAATCCAATCCGCTTCTGCCCTAGCCACGGCTGATGCATATAAATTCTCATATTCCCTACCGTTTCTAAGCTTTGCGAACCCTTCCCTTATAGCCTTATCAGTAACGGAGGAAATCCAAAGTCTTTTGATAGGTTTCCTTATCTGTGCCTTTTCTATAATCCACCTTGCCACCAATTCACCTTCTCGTCCCGCATCGGTAGCAATGATTATTTCATTTACATCATTTCTGCTCATCTGCTTCCTAACAATAGAATACTGCTTGGAAGTCTCTTTTATCACAACCAACTTAAGCTCCTTAGGCAGCATGGGCAGATCCTCCAACCTCCATGATGCATACTTTTTCCCGTATATTTCTGGCGTTGCCAATGTAACTAAATGCCCTAAAGCCCAAGTTACTATATAGTCTCTACCCTCAAAATATCCGTTATCCTTCTTATTACATTTTAGCACCTTGGCGATATCCCTTCCCACGGAAGGCTTTTCAGCCAACACCAACGCCTTACCCATTTAAACACCTCATTTATACTCCTATTTCCATAGTCACTTGTGGAAATAGTCTACTACACTATGTCAGTTACATAATATCAGAAGGTCGTTATTAGTTCAATGTTAGGTAATCCTTTGTATCTTTAATCTTGTTTTATATAAAACTGTAGCGGAGGTTCATGGCTGGCAAATAGCAAAGGAGATAATGAATAGGAATAACTCCCTGCCTTTGTAATTATAATATAATCCCCGATATTCGCTTTCGGAACCAAAATGTCCTTTACCATTATATCCGTTGCAGTACAAAGGCTCCCCACTATGCTAACCTTTTCCCTGATATTTGCATCTCCCTCCGGTATTAAAAATTCAAAAGCATCCTTCACGGTATATAGTGGTTCTAAAGATTTCTTTATCTCCGTCTCCGGTATATTTGATGTCAAAAGTTCTGCGATGGATGGTCTTAAAAATCCGTTAAGTCCCTTTTCTACTATCAGATACTTTGTACCCATAGATTTCTTTATATCGGTTATAGGAGTTATATAATATCCTGCCTCACATATGACAAATCTCCCTGTTTCTATAATAAAACGTGCTTTTAGTTTGCTTTTATATTCTTCAATTAAATCATTGCATTTAGAACCCAATGTTTTTATATCTAATGGAGCGTCATTTGCAAGTGAATAAACCAACCCTAAGCCGCCACCGAAATTTATAAAGTCTATATCCCAATTCAGTTTATCCATGCAGTATTCAGCAAGTTTAAAAATATTTTCATAATACTGATGGAGCCTATTATAATCAAGAACTTGGCTTTTTATATGGATATGGAGCCCTGTGATCTCTATGTTTGTCAGACTTTTAAAGAATTCACCTTGATTTATAAGGGTGCCTTCATCTACGCCAAATTTACTGCTTATACCCTTTTCTCCATCCATATTAAAATCAGGGTTTACTCTTAACCCTACTTTTATATGTTTGTTTAAGCCCTTTGCAACATCATTTATTAGCATTAGTTCATTATAGCTGTCAGCAATTATTATTGCTTTATCTATAGTCCTTTCAATATCCTTACGAGTCTTCCCCGGAGTCGAGTATAATATTTTTTCATAAGGCAAGCCTGCCTCATGACTTATAGATACCTCTTTCGCTGATGCGGCATCAGCACCTAACCCTTTAGATACTACATATTCTACGATAGGCTTAAAGGGATTAGTCTTTATGGAATATAAAAATTCAAATTGAGGGAAATTGTCTAATAATATATCAATTTGCTTTTTGATGATGCTTTCGAAGTATATATAAAATGATGTACCGTGCTTTGCCATCAATTCTTCGATATGTCTCAATTCTTTATTCATAAGTATATGCGCCCCCCTATTTTTTTTCAGAAAGAGGTAATCCACCTACTCCTATACTTTCACTTTCATATTCGTTAATATAAATAGTAAAAGCCTGCTCCGGTATCCCTGTTACTTCACTCATGGTATTTGTGAGCTTACTTATCATTTCTTTTTTCTTTTCCTTGGTTTGCTTCGTTATTTCGACTTTTATAACTGGCATCATTAACCCTCCCTAATTAAATAAATTCAATATTATTTTACCATAATCTCATACACTTTAAATCTATATTAACGCTTTTTGATAATTATATTGCCAGATATAGAAGATAAGTTCAAAAACGCAATCCTATTCAAATATATAAGCCTTATCGTAAATGACATTATGTATATTATATAAGCACCAACGTCCTTTATTAAGATTCTATTACAAATAACATGTTCTGATGACATGTTTAGACAAAAAGCTTATAATTATTCTAACTATTGTTAAACTGAAAGGGGCATCAGTATATGAAAAAACATATTAAACTACTTATCTTAACAGCAGTCATTGTAGCTTTACTACCCCTAAAAGTCGGTTCCAGTGGAGAAGAATTCCATAAGGAAGCTTTATTTGCTGAAGCTATTGTAAGAAAAGATATGAGAGGAGTCTGGGTAGCAACCGTATTAAACATTGATTATCCTTCAAATCCTACGACAGACTCGGAAATTTTAAAAGAAGAAGCCTTGGAAATCCTCGATAATGTGAAAAATTTAAATCTAAATGCCGTATTTCTTCAAGTACGTCCATCAGGAGATGCATTTTATAAATCTGATTACTACCCCTGGTCAAAATACTTGACGGGAGAGCAAGGTCTGGCACCTGAAAATGATTTTGACCCCCTAACTTTTTGGATTGAAGAAGCTCATAAAAGAGATATTGAGCTCCACGCTTGGATAAATCCTTATAGAGTTACAAAAAAATCCTTCGGTGAACCGGAGCATAACTTTGCCGCATTAGACCCTACAAATATTGCTGTAACAAATCCAAGTTGGGTTGTTAAGCACACTGACGGCAATCTATATCTAAATCCCGGTATCCCTCAAGTAAGAAATTATATTATTGCCGGAGCTGTTGAAATTATAAATAACTATAATGTAGACGGCATACATATGGATGACTATTTTTATCCCGGTAAAAAATTTGATGATGAAAAAGCTTATATAAAATACGGTAACGGTGGTTTTAGCTGCATAGAGGAATGGCGCAGAGAATGTGTAAATCTTTTGGTAAGTAGCTTAGCAAAAGCCGTAAAAGATAACTCGGAAAACGTAAGCTTCGGAATCAGTCCTTTTGGAATATGGGCTAATAAAGATTTTAATATGCTCGGAAGCGATACCCGCGGTGCACAAAGCTATTATGATCACTATGCCGATACGAGAAAATGGGTAAAGGATGAGATTATTGATTACATCGCACCCCAGATATATTGGCATATTGGTTTTGAAATAGCTGATTATGAAAAGCTGTCTAATTGGTGGGCTGATGTTATAAAAGACACCAACGTAAATCTATATATCGGACAGGCAGTTTATAGATTGCAATATGAAAGCCCCAATAAACCGTGGTTTGGCCCTGGTGAAGTAAAAAAACAATTGGAAATGAATAAGCAATTACCCGAAATAAAAGGCAGTATATTTTATAATTATAATTCCATAGAAAGGGATTCTGAATTGTTCTTTATGTTACATGATTATTATCATAGAATAAAAGGTGTAGAGTAACAATAAACCCGCTTTATGCGGGTTTATCTATTTTATAGTGCTTTTTCCAAGTCTAAAAGCCATTGCTTAACATGTAATCCACCGCCAAATCCCACTAAGGCACCTCCGGTACCTATAACCCTATGTCAAGGTACAAAGAGGGCTATGGGATTTTTATTATTTGCACCGCCAACCGCCCTAGGTGCTTTTGGATTTCCTATCAAAGCAGCTATTTGTCCGTAGGTCCTTGTCTCACCATATGGTATAGTGGTTAGAGCTTTCCAAACACTTTTTTGAAAAGGAGTCCCTATAAAATGCATGGGTACATCAAGTATCCGGCCCTTTCCTTTGAAATAATCAACTAACTGTTTTTTAGCTAAATCTAAAATATCATTGCTGCCTTCTTCCAAAACGTAATCCGGTAAATGCTTTGTCATCCATTCTTTCATCTCGGCTTCTTTTCCGCCCGGTGTACTGCAATAGACCAGACCTTCATTGATAGCTGCAAAATAGATTAAACCTTTTTCTGACCTAACCTTACTCCAATAGCATATCATTTCTATTTGCCCCCTTTTTTACTCGGACTTTGCCGCACTTTCTCCCGCTATCTTTCCAAATACAACCGTGTCCGGCACCGCATTACCCCCTAATCTATTAGAGCCGTGGATTCCTCCGGTTACCTCACCGGCTGCATATAAGCCTTTTATCGCTTTACCCTCCGTATTGAGAACTTGTGCTTTTGTATTTATTTCAATACCGCCCATAGTATGATGTACCGTTGGCATACGGGCGCCCGCATAAAAAGGAGGTGTATCTATCTTGTTGTCAAATAATGTTCTTCCAAAAGGGTCATCAATTTCTTTATCTACTGCTTTATTAAAAGTCTCCACAGCATCAACAAGATTATTCGGATTTACACTTATTTGTGCTGCTAGTTTTTCCAATGTTTCAGCCTTAAATGCCGTACCTTCTTCAACGAGGAAATCTATAGTTTCATCAAAATTATTCTTGGTATCCCCGGTGGGATAAGAATGTTTGTCCACTATTACCCACATCAGGCTGTCTTCTTGTTCAAATAAAGCCTTCGTCATTATATCTCTTCTAGCACCTTCATCAACAAATCTATTTCCGTCTTTATTAACAAATATCCTATCTTCTACACCTTGCTCTATATTCCCGCTAAGGCTTCCCGTTTCGGGCTCACCCATGGGAAGAAGCTGTATTTGTTCCATATCAATAAGCTTTGCACCGATTTTTTCTGCCATCCAAGCACCGTCACCCATTGCCCCGGGGCGATTTGTTGATTTGATATCTGTCAAATCCGGCCACATTTTATTATAGTGATTTCTTGCATTTACATTGTAGCTAAAACCACCGGTTGCAATGATAACACCATTGCTGGCTTTTGCAATAACAATATTTTCAGGGCTTTCCGCCTCAACACCTATAACTTTATCATCCTCAACTATAAGCGCCGTAGCCTTTGTATTTACCAGTATTTCAATATCATCACTGTTTTTATTTATATATTCCATATATGTTTCAATATATCCGGTGCCGATTGGCTTTTCAGGTTTATGAGATCTTTGCCATAAAGCGCCTAACACTGTAAATATATCATCTTTGAATTTCATTCCCATGCTTTCCAACCATTGAAGTGCAGGGTAAGCATTCTCTACGAGGGTTCTAACCAGTTCCGGTTTTGCCAGTTTATCTCCGCCTTCATAGGTTTGTATGTAGTGTTTATCTATGGAATCTTCTATGCCTTGTGCGGTTTGTCGCTTTGGGTCCACAGCATTATAAGCCGCTCCGGAAATTATCGTATTCCCTCCGACTAAGGGCATTTTCTCCAAAACTAAAACCTTAGCACCGTTTTGATGTGCAGATACTGCAGCAGCTAAACCTGCTCCGCCGGCACCGATTACAACTACATCAGCTTTCTTTTCCAACTTACCTCTTAAATGAGTGCCACCCGTATCAACTATTTTCCAATAATCGTTGATATTTGCTCCGGCCTTCTCTAAAGCCTCTACCACTGCTGCAAGAACACCATCACTGGATCTTGTGCATCCGGCCACCGCATCTACAGCTACGCTTTGGTGCTTGACTATTTCTTCAGCTATAATTTTAGCGGCTATTTCTCCTACACCGGGGGATTCGTTATGTTTCAATATCTCTACTTCTTTTATTTTATCTCCTTCAAGATATACCCCTACCTGTATGGTTCCATAGCAACCTTTTCCTTCACCGATGTATGTGTCACTCTTTAGGTAATCCTCAATAGGTTTAGCCTTTTCTTTGGCTAATTTAAGCACGAGACCCGGATATATGAGATGAGGATTTTTTAAGTCATTTAATCCTGCAAGTTCTTGCCATGTCGTATCATTATTTTCAGCTATTTTCCATAAAACATCGCCGGGTTTAACTATGTAGATGCTATCGGCATAAATATTTGTAATAACTGCACTCATTAATACAATTATAAGGATTATGCTTAGCACTCTCTTTCTCATTTTTATCATCCTCCAAATATAATAGTTTATATTTAAGTTTTATCGGTCATTATATTATTCAATTTATTAAATAATAAATCCTTTTAATTATCTCATTATCTCAATTGTTATTTATGGGTATTACTATTCTCTTTTTAAAAAGGCCCCTGCCAATCAATAAAATAATTTGATTATTTTTTATGACCTTTTTTATGGGTTTGCCTAATTCTTTTTCAAGTGATTTTATGGTTTCATCATCAGGTATACCGATAATTCCTATGGATGTTGCATTTTTTTGCATTCACTTATCCCTTCCTTTTTGTATATAAATTTCCTTTGCTTATATTATGGCAATTTTAAATACACGTTATAAAACTACATTTCGTAAAATCGCATAATTATTCGCTATTATAATTAAGTATGCTTTTTAGTATAGCCCACAGGGATTCCAGATCTTCTATCGATAAACCTTTAAATACATCTTTTAGGAAATCTATACTTTTTTCACTTGACTTTAAAAGCATTTTTCCTCCCTCATCTGTGAATCTGACATTTAAGGCACGGCTATCTTTCGGACTGGGTATTGTTTCTATATACTTTTTTTTCTCCAAATTAGATATTAACTGTCTGGCACTCTGTTTGGTAGTATCCAGTTTTTTAGCAATATTGTTAAGGCTCGTCTCATCTTCAGGCAGGTGAGCAATTGCCAACATAGCTAAAAACTGTTTAATTGTTAAATCCTCTAGGTATTGATCACCTTTTACCTGTAAATCATTTGCAATTGAAAACAATGTGACAAAAATTTGTTGCATTAAATATAACTCTTTAAGGCTACTCATAGATTTCCTCCATCAAAACCTATTAGACAATATGCTGACTATGCAAAGGTTTACCAATAATTTAAATTAGACAACACATTGTCTAATTCAGAATAGCACATAATTCCTACATAGTCAATACATTGTCTAATACTC
>CAYXUX010000053.1:3508-12716 GCA_964468275.1 uncultured Clostridiaceae bacterium | reverse complement strand
GTCTCCTTCATTAAAAGATCAGGCAGACGATTGGTTTGAGCAAGAAAATGCAAATGGTACCGGTCCTTATAAACTGCAACAAAGTACAATGGGCGATGAAGTAATTCTTACTCGTAATGAAAACTATTGGAAAGGCTGGGGAGAGAAGTATTTTGAAAAAGTTATAGTTCAAAGAGTTTCAGAAACCTCTTCCAGAAGACAGATGATTGAGTCAGGTGAAGCCGATATAACAGTCGAACTTCCGTCGGAAGATGTTGAAGCCCTAAAAACATCCGGGAATGTGGTAGTTGAAGTTGTACCTTCATTTACTAATTTGATGGGATTTTTCAATACACAAAAAGAACCATTAAATGATGTTAGGGTTAGGGAGGCGCTTTCATATGCATTACCTTATGGGGACGTTGTGGAGTATGCAATGGGAGGATATGCCAAGCAGTCATACGGTGCAATCCCTGAGGGTATGTGGGGTCATTCAAAGGACTTGTTCCAATTTAATTATGACTTGGATAAAGCAAAACAATTGCTGGAGGAAGCCGGAATAAAAGAAGGCGAATTACAACTTCTTTTAACATACATGACAGGCGATGAAGCCGAAAAGAAAATGGCCGAATTATATAAAGCTGAATTATCCAAAATGGGAGTTGAACTTGAAATCAGAGCAATGCCTTGGGAAAGTCAATGGGATATGGCAATGGGAGATGATCCCTCATCCCAGCAAGATATTTTTGTAATGTACTGGTGGAATGATTTATCAACACCATATTCATATCTTTACTCACTATTCCATACGGAAGATTCGACTTTATTTAATTTATCATATTACAGCAATTTAGAGTATGACGATTTAATAGATGGTGCACAATCAAAGTCTGCTATAAATATTGAAGAAGCTGAACAAGATTTTATAAAATCACAAGAAATTTTATTAGAAGATATACCGGCTTTATTCATATATGACAAAAGTGTTGTATGGGTTAAGTCTCCCACGCTGAAAGGTCATGAAGACAATCCTTCTTATCCATTTGTTGTATTTTTCTATGACTTATATAGAGAATAATGAACATATAAATTTATAGATAAAGACAACTATAGACATGGATGGATCTGGGAAAGCAGTACTGCTTTCCCAGAGATTTGGAGGTAAGAGTTGAAAAAATATATTTTTAAACGCATATTTTTAGGTTTTCTAGTTCTAGCAGGAGTAGTTACAATAACTTTTTTTCTGACCAGAGTGTTGCCTTCGAATCCTGCAGCTCAATGGGTTGGTCCGAGGGCGACTCAAGCGCAGATAAATGCTGCGATTATTAAACTTGGTTTGGATAAACCGCTTGTTGTGCAATTTAAAACATATGTTACGAATTTATTGCATGGTGATTTAGGCATATCTTTAAGATCTAAGCAGCCGGTTATAAATGAGTTGAAATCGTATATTCCTCCTACAATAGAGTTGGTGTTAATATCAACTATACTGGCTGTGATTATAGGAATACCTTTGGGTTTGTACTCTGCTAAGAAAAAAGATAAGCTATTAGATCATTTTTGCAGGTTTTTTTCTGTAGGTGCTGTTTCGCTTCCTACTTTTTGGGTAGCTTTGTTTTTGCAGCTTATCTTTTATAGGTGGCTAAAGCTGCTGCCTCTGGGAGGGCAATTGGATGCAAGACTAAAGCTCTTGTATGAAATTCCCAAAATAACGGGTATGTTGACGTTAGATACTTTGATTTCAGGTAACATGATATTATTTGTTGATTCTTTGAAACATATGATACTTCCTGCAATCACAATTTCATTGTATCCAATAGGGCTGGTAGCAAGAATGACACGTTCGGCTTTATTGGAAATATTGGGTGAAGACTATATAAAGGCAGCAAAATCATATGGTTTAAAAGATAATTTAATTCTATGGGGATATGCCTTGAAGAATTCACTTGGAACAACAGCTACAGTATTAGCATTATCTGTTGGTTATACATTGGTTAATACATTTCTGGTAGAAGCCATATTTAATTGGCCCGGTATAGGAAATTATATTTCAATCGCAGTTATGTCTATGGATTACCCTGCAATAATAGGAGTTACATTGTTTTCAGCATCATCCTATGTAATATTAAACTTGCTGGCTGATATTATTATTGCAATTGACCCAAGAGTTAGAACATAGGAGGTGCATTATGAAAAGTTATGATAGAAAAAAAATAGTCAAATCCAAGTTTAACCAGTTTAAAATTAATGTGTATTTGCTCAAAAAAAATACGCTTACTAGATTTGCTCTATATGCAGTTATAGTACTTACACTTATGGCTATTTTAGTTCCGATAATTTTACCTGTAGATGTTCACATAAATCAAGATGCGAATCCACAAGAAAAATTATTGTCACCTTCATCAGATCATTTATTTGGTACGGATGAGTTAGGAAGGGATATATTTAAACGAGTTTTATTAGGTACAAGCATATCATTAAAAACGGCAGTATTAGCAGTAGGAGCGGCAATAATAATTGGTGTTCCAATAGGTGCAGTAGCAGGATATTTTGGTGGTTATATAGATGAAATTCTGATGCGTCTTACAGATATATTTTTAGGTTTTCCGCCTTTACTGTTAGCAATTGTAATTGCGGCATTTTTGGGACCCAATTTAAACAATGCAACTTTGGCGATAGCATTGTCTTGGTGGCCTTGGTACACACGTATAGTAAGAGGGCAGGCGGTTTCTTTAAAAGAAAGGCAGTTTGTAAAAGCTGCTCAAGCTATGGGGACTCCTTCCGGTGGTATTATATTTAAACATATTGTTCCAAACTGTATTGCGCCAGTAATTGTACAGGCATCCATGGATATAGGCGGAGTAATACTTACAATTTCGTCTTTAAGTTTCTTAGGACTTGGAGCGCAGGCACCGATACCCGAATGGGGACTTATGGTTTCAACAAGCAGAAACTATTTCTTAAATGCTTGGTGGTACAGTATATTTCCGGGATTGGCAATATTTTTTACTGTACTCATATTCAACTTGCTAGGTGACGGTTTAAGAGAAATATTAGATCCAAGAACTAGGAAGAACTAGGAGGTGGTTTTATGACAGAGATTAGAAAACCATATCTTCATATTAAAAATTTAAAAGTAAACTTTAAAACGTTTGAAGGCACTAAAACAATTCTTAATATTGATGAAATAAAAATAAATAAAGGTGAAGCTTACGGCATAATTGGCGAAAGCGGAACAGGTAAGACTGTCCTAGCCTTGACTGTTTTAAAACTGTTAGAAATGCCACCCGGAGAGATAGTAAGCGGACAGATACTACTGGAGGGTGATGATTTATTGAAAAAAACGGAGAAACAGATGGAAAAAGAAGTTAGGGGAAAGAAAATTTCAATGATTTTTCAAGACCCCATGTCAACTTTAAATCCTGTTTACACCGTTGGAGAACAGTTGATTAATGTGATAATAAAAAATCAAAACATGAGGAAAAAGGAAGCAAAAAATAAAGCTATCGAAATGCTTAAATTAGTTGATCTGCCGGATTCTAATAGAGCTATGGATAAATATCCTCATGAGCTTTCAGGAGGTCAAAGGCAACGTGTTATTATTGCACTTGCATTGAGCTGTGGGGCTGAATTCATAATTGCGGATGAACCTACAAGAAATTTAGACGTGACTATACAAGCTGGCATATTAAAACTTATCAAAAACTTGCAAAACACGTTAAATGTTACAGTATTATTTATTGCAAACAATCCGGGACTTATATCTTCAACTTGTGATAATGCAGCCGTGCTTTATAAGGGTGAAATCATTGAACAAGGGCTTACCAAAGAGGTTCTTAGAAACCCGAAACATCCATATACGTTTATTTTGCTCAATGCAATTCCAAAGTCAAAGAAAGACAAAATTAACTTGAACAAAATACCTCTTGCTGATGAAGAAGAAAACTCGGAAATGGTATGTATATATTATGATAAATGTCTAAAAAAGAACGATAGTTGTAAAATGATTCAAAAAAACGTCAATGTCAGCGATACTCATATTGTTAAATGCGGTTTGGCTAAAGAAGAAAGGTAGGAGGGTATATGAGTGAATTTATATTAGAAATCAAAAACTTAAAAAAATACTTTCCTGTCAAAGGCTTAAAGTCTGATTTTGTTAAGGCAGTAGACGGAGTTTCGTTAAGTTTGGTTAAAGGTGATGTATTAGGACTGGTAGGGGAATCAGGTTGCGGTAAATCAACTTTGGTGAATACAGTATTGAATTTAACTAAGCCTACAGAAGGTGAAGTAGTATTTGACGGGAAGAATATGTTTGCTCTTGGGAAAAAAGAAATGAGAGAAACAAGAAAGGATATTCAGATAGTATTTCAAGATCCATTTTGGTCATTAAATCCAAGAATGATTGTCAAAGACATTATCGGTGAACCTTTATGTGTTCAAACAAAATTAAATTCAATGGAAATTGCCGAAAAGGTAGAAGAGCTTTTAGAAATGGTTGGCTTACCTAAGAGTGGAGCATATAAGTATCCTCATGAATTCAGCGGCGGTCAAAGACAGCGTATTGCCATAGCAAGAGCATTATCTCTTATGCCTAAATTAGTTGTTCTGGATGAACCAACATCATCAATAGATGTAGTTTCTCAAGCACAAATATTGAGCTTAGTAGATGAACTTAAAGAAAAATTCAATTTGACTTATATAGTAATATCTCATGATTTGAGCGTTGTAAGTTATATGTCAGATAAAATAGCTGTGATGTATTTGGGTAAACTGGTGGAATACGGGGAAACTGATTTGGTATTTAATAATCCAATTCATCCATACACTGAGGCATTATTTGCGGCAATACCTGATATTGATACTGATATTGATAATATTAAAACCCTTGAGGGTAATATACCAAGTTCAATCAATCCTCCGCCGGGATGCACATTTCATACTCGTTGCCAGTATGCAAAGGAAATCTGCAGAACAACTCAACCCGAAACAGTAAAGTGTGATGATGGGAGAATAGTGGCTTGTCATAAAATCAGTAATAAAAATTTTTAATAGGAGGAAAAAATGACAAAAATTTTACAATTTGAATTACAAAATGCAGCGGATAGATTAATAAAGGAAATGCTTCAAGTCAAAAGCGGAGAAACGGTAGTGATAACTGCTGATACAAGTTCAAATGAACAAGTAGTTAACGTAACTGCAGCAAGTGTTTTT
Source organism: uncultured Clostridiaceae bacterium (assembly GCA_964468275.1). GTDB lineage: Bacteria > Bacillota > Clostridia > Lutisporales > Lutisporaceae > JAAYKT01. The sequence continues at coordinate 7,526 of CAYXUX010000053.1, read as the reverse complement.
GCAGTTGGCGGGAAGCCAATGGTAATATATACCGCGACTCCCAACGGAGTAGGTAAAGCGGCAGATGTGGATTTACCTGTAGAAGCGTTAGGAGCAGCATTAAAAAGTGCAGATGTATGGATAGAATATAATAAACAGTGGCTTTTGTATTCAACCCCATTTGAAATAGCATTTGATGGCAATGAAAAAATAAGATACATTAATTTAGTAGAAATGAATCCGGATTTAATGATTAGAAATATTGGTAATATAGATATGCCTTTGTTATCAGAACTTATGACGAAATTTACCGAGATGAACATTAATACTTCAGTATATAAGGTTACTACTCCTAATGGGACTGACTTAACATTTAGAACAAATCCAAATCACTTAGTATGCAATGATTCAGGTGATGCCTCAAAACCAGGTGTGCACATGATGCCCGGGCAATTAAATGTTGTTCCTGAGTTTGATACAGTACAAGGAACTCTTGTATTTGACGGTTCTTTGGTTCCGCCTCACAGATTATTAGATGTCCCCATTAAGCTAACCATAGAAAATAGCAAAATAGTAAAAATTGAAGGCGGGATTCAAGCCGAACAATTTAAAAATTGGTTGGAAAGCTTTGACGATCCAAACATGTTTAAACTTGCTCATATGGCATATGGTTTAAATCCCGGGGCTAAACTAACAGGTAACATTGTTGAAGATGAAAGAGTTTGGGGTTGTGTTGAATGGGGCATCGGTTATGTCAGTCCTATAGATGCTCCTCCAATAGGTCAAGATGCTAAATCCCATTGTGATGGAATTTGTTTAAAAGCATCCGTATGGCTAGATGATGTTCAGGTATTGGATAAAGGAGAATTTGTTCATCCGGAATTAAAGGACTATGAAAATAAAATATTCAAGAGGGTGTAGATATGGAAAGACTTACTAGACAAGAGTTGCATGACATATTGCTCGGAGCGGCAATAGCAGGAACAGGTGGAGGCGGAAGCCTTAAAGAAGGAATAAAACTGATTGATAAAACTTATGATGAAGGCTTTGAATTTATGTTGGCAAAAGCCAATGAAATACCTGATGAAGCATTAATTGGAAGTCCTTACACCTGCGGTTCGATTGGAGGACTCACAGAAGAGCAACAAAAAGAATATGATGCTCTTCCTAAAATTGAAGAAGCAAAAGAGTTAAGGGCAATAAAAGTTTTAGAAGACTATTTAGGGAAAGAGTTTTATGGAGTTATAGCAACTGAGCTTGGAGGAGGAAACACAGCAGCAGCTTTAAATGTGGCGGCAAGATTGGGGAAACCGATAATTGATGCTGACCCTGCAGGAAGAAGTGTTCCGTGCTTACAACACACAACTTTTTTCTTAAATGATGTGCCAATAACTCCTATTGGACTGGCAAATGCTTTCGGTGATTCAATGGTTATTACAAGCGTAGCCAATCATGATAGAGCAGAAATACTAGCGCGCCAAATAGCAGTTGCCAGTTTTAATTCAGTTGGAGTTGTTGACCACCCGGGAGTTTGGAAAGATTTGAAAAATGCTGTAATCAAAAATACTATCACTTATTGTTTGGAAATTGGAAGAACGGCAAGAATTGCAAAGGAAGAAGGAAGAAACTTTGCATATGATGTTGCTGAAAAATTTAACGGTTATGTAATATTTGACGGCGAAATAGCAGAAGCAGACTGGGAAGACAGGGATGGATTTACATTTGGAAATATATATATTAAAGGTGAAGATGAATACGAAGGACAGTATTTAAATATTTGGTATCAAAATGAGTATATAATGTCTTGGAAAAATGGCGAGGTCTTTGCTACCGCTCCTGATTCCATAAATATTTATAATAAAGACGAAAAGATGCCTTTAATTAACCCAAACGGTAAAAAAGGAATGAAAGTTACAGTTTTTGTTCTAAAAGCATTTGAAGAATGGAGAACAAAAGAAGCAATAGAACTATTCGGGCCAAAGTTTTTTGGATATGATTTAGAATATAGAAAAATTGAAGATATTATTTAGTTTAAAGGGTGCATAATGCATCCTTTAAATATTAAAATAAGACAGGGCAATTGCACCCTGTCTTTTCCTCCAACTAACTATTCTATATTTTTTAAATATTCATAAATCCTTTTTATCAGAACAATCGCCTGTTCTTTGGATGCATATTCTTTAGGGGCAAATCTGTTATTGCCCACTCCGGTTATAAGACCTCGGGAACTTACAAAGTCAACTCCTTCCACAGCCCATGCAGCTATTTGATTTTTATCGGCAAATACCGGTGGCGTATCGTCTGCAACTGCATTTTGAAGCTTGGGTCGTACAGCATACATGGTGCGTTGGAACATGGTGGCGATCTGCTCTCTGGTAATAAGCTGCGCAGGTGCATATTGCCTAGGCGCTACTCCCGACACAATAAGCAACTCTGCTGCCTTTAGAATCTCAGGATTATTTGTATCATCAAAAGCACTGACTTTCGGTGCGGCTATTTCCCAATCACTTAAAGCATAAAAAACTTTCATAGCTAATTCGGCAAATTCCTCTCTGTTTATGGGACTTTGCATATCCTTCATAACCTTATCAGTGATAAGGCCGTAGCTTATAGCTTTTTCAATATCCGCCGCTGCCCAAGGGCTAAACTGAAGCTCTTTGATATCACCGGTCTCTGCCAGATTTTTATTTATCATATAAGGGCTTTCTTTTGTACCCTTTCCTATCAAAGATAAATCTCCTTTGATATATAAGGCAGGCCTCACTCCCCGTGGAGTATAGGCGTTGGCCATATCCCCTTCATTTGTATAAACCGTTGAAGAATAAGCCGTAGGTGACGGGTTTCTCAGCCAATACTCATCATTTGTAGCACCATCCTCGAAAGTAAACTGTGGTTTTATCTCAATTATAGAACCTAAAGGTTTCAATAAATTATGAAATTCATCATAAGACAAAAGAAAAATCCTATCGGTAATCCATTGAAAATAAGCATCTTCCTCGCCAAGGTCCCATTTCCACACATAACTGCCTCCGTCCTTTATGGACAGGTCAAATTCGCTGAGCACTACTTTATGTTTTATGGGAATTATATAACTCTTTTCTTCAGAAGAAAAATTGGTCAAAAACCCCGGTTCCTTATCATAGCTAAGATCCCTTGAGGATTTGTAGATATGCTCTTTATCGGGTTTTTGATGAGAAAAGGTAACTAATTGTTCGTCACTGTTAAGCCATTCTCTGATATTGGATTTTGGCCAATAATTGCTCCCTTCGGCAACTCTGCTGTTGTATTTATTATCTCTGCCGTCAGCTTTGTCGCCTTTTGCATCAAAAGCTTTATAGGATAAGATTTCCGTGGATATAAGCATAGTCCCTATTTCATCATTTTTTATAACTTGCCATATTATAGGCTTTTCTTCATAAAATCCGAAGTTTATAAAAGCACCGTTTTTCAGTTCGCCGGTTCTTGCCGCATTATCAGCATATAAATAATTATAAGACAAAGATAAAAATGTAAAGCTCAACGAAACAGCAAGTATAATAATAAAGATTTTTTTCATCACAAAACCTCCTCTTATATTCAAAAATTAAAAGATTAATCAGGCCAATTATAGCACTTTCTATAAAGAATTTCATTTCTTTTATAATACTTTTTAGAATCTTCTGAAAAGTATTATAAAAAATAGAGGATAAATAAGCCTAACTATAGAATATACATTGATTATAGTAATTTTTTTATGCAGCACGGGGGGCAGTTCGAAGCCACTGAAAAGTACATATTTTTCAAAAAAAGTGTCATTCCGAACCCAGTGAGGAATCTTGTTTTCCCAATGCATTAAGACCCTTCACTAACGCTCAGGATGACTGATATAGGGAAGCAAAGAAGGCCGGTATGGGAAATTCAGGATGACAATAAAGTGACTTTTTCAGTGGTCTCGGACGATTCTGTCGTGCTGTTTAAGGTAGACAAGCGGAAAATATCAATATAAATAGATAGGAGTGAGGAAATATGAAAAGGCGGTTATTATTTTTATTCACTTTGA
>CAYXUX010000053.1:0-3408 GCA_964468275.1 uncultured Clostridiaceae bacterium | reverse complement strand
AATAGATAGGAGTGAGGAAATATGAAAAGGCGGTTATTATTTTTATTCACTTTGATAAGCTGTTTAATATTTACAGTCATTATATGTGAAGGTGCGGCATTGGAGACACCACCTCATATAGAATGGCAAAGAGCCTTTGGAGGTACCTATGAGTCGGATCTTAGAAGCCTCGTTGGTACAAGTGACGGGAGCTTCCTAGGAGTGGGAGTAACTAATTGTGCAGACGGGGATATCAAAACAAAGGAAAAAAGAGCGGAGGAAAGTGCAAGCTCTATTTTAATATTTTTAGAGGATGAAGATCTATTGGTAGTAAAGTTCGATAGCAGCGGTAAAGAAGAGTGGCACAATACCTATGGAGGTACCTCCGATGACAGCGGCTTCGTAGCGGCAGAAAACAATGACGGAACCTATACTGTTTTTGGTTTGACCTCCTCAAAAGACGGTGATTTAGATAAAAATCAACATGGAAACCGTAGCCTTTGGATGCTAAAGTTGTCAAAGACGGGAGATGTTTTAAAAAATAAAGTTATATCCGATATAACGATGTCCATTAATAATATAAGTGCACTGCAGGTGTTGGAAAACGGATATATATTGGCAATAGAGGGCTCCGACGGTAGTTTTAAGACTTCCTGCGGAGTACGGCTTGATTTTGAAGGAAATATCATTTGGCAAAAACCCCTGACCGGCCTTCGTATGCATGATTTGACCATGCTAAAGGATGGAAATCTGATAGGAGCGGGAAGTCAGGTGGTGTGTTTTTCCACTGATGGAGAAATATTGTGGCAGATGACTGCAGGACAACAAGAACAAGGAATATACGGAACAGAAGACGGAGGCTTCGTTTGGGCTATGAGCATAAATGCTTATCATGAGGATATAATAAGCCGCCACAACACAAAAGCCCTAAGGCCTTTTCCTAAAGAGCTATACGAAATAGGCATAAACACAAGTACGGTTATTTTAGTTGCAAAATATGATAAAAACAGGCAAGTTGAATGGGCTAACTATTTAGGCGGTACTTTGGATGATACTGTGACAGGTATTAAAGAAACGAAAGAAGGGGACTTCGTTGTTTTGGCAACGACAAAATCAAATGACAGAGATGTATCGGATAACAGGGGCAGCAATGATTTTTGGTTGGCCAAGCTTTCAAAAGAAGGAGAATTAATCTGGGGCAGAACTATAGGTGGAAGCGACGAAGACAGTTCTAAAAGTTTGGTTTTGAAAAATGACGGTTATATCCTCGGCGGAAACACTCTTTCCAACGATGAGGATGTAAAAGGTAAGCATAATCCGGGGAGTAAATATAGGGACTGGTGGCTCGTAAAATTAGGCTACGACTCAGGAAGTATTGATCCCGGAAATGCTCCCAGCGATTGGGCAAAAGCAGATGTGGAGGAAGCCAAAAGCTTTGGTCTTGTGCCTGCGGCCTTGAGAGATGATTATAAAAGCGAAATATCAAGAGAGGAATTTTGCGAGCTTATCGTTACTCTTTATGACATTCTTACTGAGGGAAGAATGAGCATAAATATGAAAAGCAATCCTTTTACAGATACGGACAATCCCAATGTAATTAAAGCTTATTCCCTTGGAGTGGTAAGCGGCATCGGCGAAGGTCTTTTTAAGCCTAAGGATACTTTGACCCGAGAGCAGGCTGCGGTAATCCTTTATAACCTTATCGGGAAAATAAAAACCGGCTTGGATGTAGACGTGAAAATAACTCACCGCTTCGGCGATAATGCAAGTATATCAAACTGGGCAAATGAAGCTCTCTATTATTTGAATTATAGGGGTATGATGAAAGGAACGGATAAAAATGAAGCAAACCCTAAAGGCAAATTGACTAAAGAGCAGGGGATTATACTGGCAAAAATGCTTTATGAAAAAATAGACGATTACCACATTGATGAATTCTTTATTGTTCAAAAAAGCCCTGTCACTATAAATGTGGGTGAAAGAATTACCATAGATGTTATAGTAAAAGGCAGTGACTTAGCCTATTATGAGAAAAATCCCACTTGGCAGATTTTCGGAGCCGGTGTAATAGATATTGGCGGTAACGTTTTATCCGGCTATAGAAGCTCTACTTTGGGAGAACCGGGGACAAAAGCGATAATAACCGGAGACAATAAAGTGATTGTAACAGGCGAAGGGCGCGGAAGAACCAATCTTACCGTAACCATAGGCCAAAGGGAAAATCTCCAAAGTCAGACAATAGAGATAATAGTGAAATGATATAATTCAAGTTAGATAATTTTAGACACACAACTAGATAGAAATACAGGAGATAAAGAATGAAAAGCAAAAAGATAATGGCCATTGCCGCCATTAGTATTGCCTCAATTTTATGGGGGATATCTTTTTTAAGCATTAAGGGATACTAACGGCAATATGCTTGGGTATGCTATGATGTTTGGTGCGGCCATATCCTGGGTTATTTATGTAATTATTACGAAACCATTGCTTGCTGTTTTGCTATTAGGAAACAATGGAACAAAAGAGAGGGAGAGATAATAGACGTTACATGGGCAGGTATCTACAATGAGGACCTTTGGTACTCTACCGCTACCCATGGGATAGGTAGACAATATTCTGTTTTTAAGTATGAATTATTATAAGATTAAAAGTTGGAGAAAAACTCTTCCGACTTTTAATAATTTTTTGAAGGAATTTTTTGTATACGTGTCAAATAATATTAATTAATCAGAAAATCCTTCAAGAATACCCATAATTTTACCAAAGGTTATGCTATAGTCAAAAACAGACATAGCAAAGGAGGAGGAAATATGGATATACGAACCGAAAGACTTAAATCCATTTATCCGGCGGCACCTTTTGGGGTTTTAAAAATAAGCAATTTTAAACCTGACAAATATGATGCTTTTGAAAAAATACGTGCAGAGGAAATTTCAAAGATTGTACCAAGATTTGAAAATTATAAGCGTGCTGATTTTGTGAAAAATGACCCCATATGTCATTATGTTAAGTATTTCAAAAAGTTTAAAAAAACATTTATATTACTGCAGCAAATGGAGTCTATTTTTGTAAAAAGACTGGATTTTCCTGTTGTACCCCCTGCCGTAGATGCTCTCATTTTAGCAGAGATGAAGCATGGCTTGCTTGTTGCGACCTTTGACATTGCAAAGCTGCAAGAACCTGTTTTTATAGATGTGGCGCACGGTGATGAAGCATATATAAGTGCTAATGGAAAAGAAATTACATTGAAAGCAGGAGACATATTTATGCGAGATGATGAAGGAGTTGTACTCACCCATGTATATGGACAGGATATAAGAACCAGAGTCGATGGCGGCAGCAAAGATATCATGTTTGTAATAACGGGTGTAGAGGGCGTTACTGTTAACAAAGTTGAAACAGCCCTTAAAGACATTTTGTATTATATGA
>CAYXUX010000052.1:0-12794 GCA_964468275.1 uncultured Clostridiaceae bacterium | reverse complement strand
CTTGATCATTTACCGCGCCATGTAATTCTGCCTCTAGTCAAATCATAAGGTGAAAGTTCAACTGTCACTTTATCTCCCGGGAGTATTCGTATAAAATTCATTCGAAGTTTTCCCGAAATATGAGCTAAAATCCTATGTCCATTTTCCAGTTCAACTTGAAACATGGCATTAGGTAATGCTTCTACAACTTTTCCTTCTACTTCAATTATATCCTGTTTAGACATAAGGTAATCAAACCTCCTGTTAATTTTTCTCTTCTAAGGATTTAAGAAAACTTCTTATCTCAAAATTTTCAACATTTCTATTTGTATCAATTTTATTTTTTAGGGTATTTGAAGTAATATTTACAAATTTCAAGTGCTTAACCTTTTTTTTCTTAGGTTTTTCAACTTTTCTCAAACAACCGTCTGCAATATAAACATAATCCCTATCAATTTCTTTTAATATAATAAATTTTCTACCTTTATCTCTGCCTGCTTTTGATATAACTACTTGTCCGGGTCCAATATTATCCATGGATATCACCTCAATTATACCATCGTAAGTATTTTGGGCTCACCTGTGGTGATGGCAATTGTATTTTCATAATGAGCGGAAAGACTTCCGTCCAAGGTTACCACTGTCCATCCATCAGATAAAGTTTTTACGTGAAATCCACCTTCGTTGACCATTGGTTCTACTGCTAATGTCAAACCCGCTTTAAGTCTGGGTCCTTTGCCGGCTCTTCCGTAGTTTGGAACTTGCGGATCTTCATGCATGTTCTTGCCTATGCCGTGTCCTACTAAATCCCTAACTACTGAATATCCATTTGATTCAACAAAGGTTTGTATTGCATTTGATATATCTTGCACTCTTTTTCCCTCAACAGCCATAGAAATTCCTTTAAAAAAACTTTCTTTAGTTATCTCTATCAGTCTTCTTGCTTTTGCTGGTACATTTCCTATTTCAAACGTACGCGCTGCATCTCCGCAATACCCTTCATAAACTACTCCAATATCAATGCCAACAATATCACCGTCATTTAAAACTCTATTATCGGGAATACCATGTACTACTTCTTCATTAATTGATGCACAAATACTTGCCGGATAGCCATTATACCCTAAAAAAGCAGGTATCCCCTTATTGTTTCTAATAAATTTTTCGGCTATTCTATCAAGTTCTTTAGTTGTAATTCCGGGTTTAATTACCTCTTTCAGCTTTTCAAAAGTTAAAGCAACTATTTCGCCTGCCGCCTTCATTATCTCCAGTTCCCTAGCTGATTTTATATACATATTCATTACTCCAATATTTGGCATATTTCGGCAAATACTTTATTTGAGTCCAAACCGCTATTTACTGTTGCCAATATGCCTTTTTCTTCATAGTATTCAATCAGGGGCAGAGTTTGATTCTTATATACCTCTAATCTGTTTCTAACAGTTTCTACTTTATCATCATCTCTGGTATATAGTTCGCCGCCGCATGCATCACACACATTTTCTATTTTAGGTTTATTAGACTTAGCATTATAAGTAGCTCCACATTTCCTGCATACCAATCTGTTTGTAAGTCTTTCAATTAAAATTTCATCTTCTGCTTCAAGATTTATAACTCCCTTTAAATCAATGTTTAATTTACTCATCTCAAAATCTAAAGCTTTTGCTTGTTCAACAGTTCTGGGAAAACCGTCTAAAAGAAAACCGGTTTTACAATCTGCTTCTAAAAGCCTGTTTTTTACTATGTCAACAACCAAATCATCAGGTACTAAAAGACCTTTATCCATATATTCTTTAGCCTTTAATCCCAATTCCGTTCTCTCCTTGAGGTTCTTCCTGAATATGTCTCCCGTTGATATATGAGGAATGTTATATTTTTCCACAAGTCTAACGGCTTGAGTCCCTTTACCTGCTCCCGGAGGTCCTAATAGCACAATTCTCATTTCCATACATCTCCAATCATTTACCTAATTCAAAAATCCTTGGTAATTTCTCATTATCATTTGTGCCTCTATTTGTTGTACAGTCTCCATTGCAACACTGACTACTATTAAAAGGGATGTACTCCCAAAATAAATCTTTATATTTGTAAAGGTCATCAAGAATATGGGTAGTATGGCTATAAATGCTAAAAATAGAGCTCCTACTAAAGTTATCCTAGAAAGAGATCTTTGTATAAATTCAACTGTTGGTCTTCCCGGTCTTATTCCGGGTATAAACCCACCGTACTTTTTAATATTGTTAGCTACTTCCACGGGATTAAAAGATACAGCTGTGTAAAAATAGGTAAAGCCTATAATAAGCAAAGCATATATTACACCGTGCAATCCCGTTCCCCAAGCAAAGTATTTATTAAAAAAGTTATAAGCTCCGCTATTCGGGAAAAAACCGGCGATTTGTTTAGGAAACTCTATGATTGACATAGCAAATATTACCGGAATAACTCCCGCTTGATTTATTTTAAGAGGAATATGGGAACTTTGACCGCCATACATTTTCCTGCCAACCACTCTTTTAGCATATTGCACCGGGATTCTTCTTTGACCTTCTTGGATTAAGACTACACCCATTATAATCAAAATAGCTACTAATAAGAACCCTATTAATTCTATTATTGACACTGATTTCACTTTATACAGATTAAACAAATTCATGGCACCTACAGGTATCCGTGACACTATACCGGCAAATATTATAAGGGATATTCCGTTACCTACCCCTTTTTCAGTCATCAGCTCACCTAACCACATTAGAAAAGCTGTACCGGCTGTAAGTGATAAAGCTACCAATGCTATAGAAACAAAGTCAGATTTTAATAAATAAGACTTTAAACCTATACTTAATGCTATTGCTTGTATTAGCGCCAATACTACAGTCCCGTATCTGGTATATTGTGCTATCTTTTTTCTGCCTTCTTCCCCTTCTTTTGCTAGGGCTTCAAGGCTTGGTATTGCTATTGTCAACAGGTTCATAATAATGGAAGCTGTAATATAAGGTGAAATATTCATGGCAAAGATTGCAAAATTCTTAAATGCACCACCTGAAATCACATCTAAGAAACTAAGCAATCCTCCTGATTCTATAAGGCTTGCCAGCGCATCCCTATCCATGCCGGGTACAGGTATGAAGCTTCCAAGTCTGAATACAAACAACATCAAAAGTGTAAATATCATTTTCTTTCTTAAATCCGGTATTCTCCATGCATTCCGTATTGTATTAAACACCTTAAATCACCTCTACCTTTCCTCCTGATGCTGTGATCCTATCAGCTGCCGCTTTACTGAATTTATGAGCTTTCACCGTTAACTGTTTTGTTATATCGCCTTTGCCCAGTATTTTTATTCCGCTTTTTATATTTTTAACTAAGCCTACTTCTTTTAATAGTTCCGGAGTGACTTCCGTACCTTCTTCAAACACATCCAAATCACTTATATTAACTATAGCATATTCTTTTCTGAATATATTTGTAAAACCATATTTGGGAATACGCCTATACAAGGGCATTTGCCCACCTTCAAAGCCTACCCTGACTCCTCCTCCGGATCTTGATTTTTGTCCTTTTTGACCTCTTCCGGATGTTTTTCCTAAACCGCTTCCTATTCCCCTACCTTTTCTTTTCTTAGTTCTATTTGCTTGTGCAGGTTCCAGTTCATGCAATTTCATGGTTCTTGCACCTCCCTCGCTATATTTCTTCAACTTCCAACATAAAAGAAATCTTATTTATCATTCCCCTTATTTGAGGAGTATCTTCTTTTTCAACTACAGAATTAATTTTCCTTAATCCTAATGCTTTAACTGTATCTATTTGTTCTTTTTTCCTGCCTATTGTGCTTTTTACAAGCTTTATTCTTAGTTTAGACAAGGTTCTTCCCCCCTAACCCAGTATCTCTTCTACGGTTTTTCCTCTAAGTCCGGCTACTTCCTCTACGGTTTTTAAAGAAGAAAGCCCTTGTACCGTAGCATTAACCATATTTCTAGGATTATTTGATCTTAAAGATTTTGTTCTTATATCTCTTACACCTGCAAGTTCCAGAACTGCTCTAACAGGGCCTCCGGCTATAACACCCGTACCTTCGGATGCCGGCATCAATAGTACTCTTCCGGAACCTGATCTACCTATAATCTCATGAGGAATCGTTGTTCCAACCATTGGTACATTTATCATGTTTTTCTTCGCATTTTCTATTCCTTTTCTGATAGCATCAGGGATTTCAATGGACTTACCGGCTCCAACGCCTACATTTCCATTTTCATCTCCAACCACTACTATAGCACTAAATCTAAAGTTTTTTCCGCCTTTTACAACTTTAGCAACTCTATTTATTGCTACAACCCGTTCTTTTAATTCCGGCTTGCTGTCTTCAACTGTCTGCATTAATCTTCCCTCCTTATTCTTAGAATTCAAGCCCCGCTTCCCTTGCGGCATCGGCAAGTTCTTTTACTCTTCCATGATAAGCATAACCGCCTCTATCGAATACAACTTGTTTTATACCTTTTTCTAAAGCTTTTTCCGCTATTAACTTGCCCACAGCTTTTGAGGAGCTTTTATTCCCGCCAAAATCTATATCCTTTTTAATCTCTTTATCAAGAGTCGAGGCTGTTACCAAAGTTACACCCTCCACATCATCAATTACCTGTGCATATATATTATTAAGGCTTCTAAAAACATTAAGCCTAGGCCTTTCCATAGTTCCAAAAACCTTTTTTCTTATTACTAGATGTCTCTTTTTTCTAAGGCAATTTTTACCCGGTTTTGTTATCACCAATTGTCACCTCTTTTCCTTATTACTTGCCTGTCTTACCTACTTTACGTCTTATTCTTTCCGTACTGTATTTAATACCTTTGCCTAGATAAGGCTCCGGCTTTCTTGCAGCCCTAATATTAGCTGCATGGTCACCTACGGCTTCCTTGTCTATACCTCTTATGATGATTTTATTAGGTGTGGGAACTTCCGTGCTTATATTATCAGGATCTGAAAATTCAACGGGTTGTGAATATCCTATGGTCAAAACCAGCTTTTCTCCCTGTTTAGCTGCCCTATAACCGACACCGTTGATCTCCAGTGTTTTTTCATATCCTTCCGATACACCGTATATCATATTATAGATTAGTGTTCTTGTAAGTCCGTGCAGTGCTTTATGTTTCTTTTGTTCCGTAGGTCTTTTAACGATTATTTCACTATTCTCATTTACTATCATCATATCTTTATGAAGTTTCTTATTTAACTGCCCTTTTGGCCCTTTGACCGTTAATAAATTATCTTCATCTATTTTAACTTCAACACCCCGGGGAACCGATATGGGTAATCTACCTATTCTGGACATTTTTACACCTCCTGTTTTGAAGAAATCTTACCATACGTAGCAAAGTACTTCTCCGCCTAAACCGTCATTTCTTGCAGTTTTATCTGTCATTATTCCCTTAGATGTAGATAGTATAGCTATACCTAGCCCCCCTAAAACCTTGGGAACTTCATCCTTTTTGGCATAAACCCTCAGTCCCGGTTTGCTTATTCTCTTTAAGCCGGTTATTACTTTACCTTTATTGGCAGTATATTTTAATGTTAATCTGATAATTCCCTGTTTCCCGTCATCTATTATTTCGTAAGACTTGATATATCCTTCCTCCGTCAGTATATTAGCCATAGCTTTTTTAATGTTGGATAAAGGAACATCGACAGTTTGATGTTTCACTGTGTTAGCATTTCTGATTCTAGTCAGCATATCTGCAATTGGGTCGTTTATTACCATAATCCTTACCTCCTCTACGATAACATTACCAGCTGGCTTTCCTTACACCCGGTATTTGTCCTTTATAAGCCAGTTCTCTAAAACAAATACGGCATACTCCGAATTTTCTTAGATAACCATGAGGTCTACCGCATATTTTACATCTATTATAAGCTCTGGTAGAATACTTTGGCGTTCTTTGTTGTTTAATTCTCATCGATTTTTTAGCCACTCATTTCCCTCCTATCTATTGATTTGCAAAAGGCATTCCCAGAAGTCTCAATAGTTCTTTTGCTTCTTCATCGGTTTCAGCCGTTGTAACCAATATTATATCCATACCTCTTATTTGCTCTACTTTATCATAATCAACTTCAGGAAATATTAATTGTTCCTTAATTCCTATGGCATAATTTCCCCTGCCATCAAAAGACTTTGTTGAAACTCCTCTAAAATCCCTAACTCTCGGTAAAGCAACGTTTAAAAGTTTATCGACAAACTGGTACATCCTATCTCCGCGTAAAGTTACTTTTGCACCTACATTCATTCCTTTTCTAAGTTTAAATGCTGCAACGGACTTTCTTGCTTTTATTACAATAGGCTTTTGACCTGATATAAGAGCTAATTCACTAACCGCAGAATCCAATGCCTTAGCATTATCCTTAGCGTCCCCAAGGCCCATGTTAACAACAACTTTTTCAAGTTTCGGGATTTGCATTACGCTTTTATAGTTAAACTTCTGCATCATAGCAGGAGCAATTTCCTTTTCGTATTTTTCTTTAAGCCTTGTCAATTTATTAACCTCCCTTCAGAGTTGATTATTTATCTAACATTTCTCCACAACTCTTACAAAATCTTGCTTTTGTACCATCTTGCAATACTTTTTTCCCTACTCTAACACCTTTTTTGCACTTATCACACCATAGCATGACATTTGAAGCAACTATAGGCGACTCTTGATTTATTATACCGCCTTGCTGTAATTGTCCCGAAGGTTTTTTATGTTTCTTGTTTACATTTACGCCCTCCACAATCACTTTACCCATCTTAGGCAGTGCAACTAATACTCTTGCCTTTTTGCCTTTATCCTTTCCGGATATTACTACAACTTGATCACCTTTTTTTACATGTAATTTTCCGGTTTCCACAATGCAACCTCCTTTACAGCACTTCGGGAGCCAGTGAAATTATTTTCATAAAGTTCTTTTCCCTAAGTTCCCTGGCTACGGGTCCGAATATACGGGTCCCCCTTGGCTGCTTATCTTCTTTAATTATTACAGCGGCATTTTCATCAAATTTAATGTAAGTGCCGTCAACTCTTCTTAAACCTTTCTTGGACCTGACAATAACTGCTCTGACTATTTCAGACTTTTTTACAACACCGCCCGGCGTTGCATCTTTAACAGATGCTACTATTATATCCCCAATATTTGCATATCTTCTTCCTGAACCTCCAAGTACACGAATACATAAAAGTTCCTTTGCACCGGAGTTATCTGCCACTTTTACCCGAGATTCTTGTTGAATCATATTGAAAACCTCCTATTCGGAATTTACTTCGCTCTTTCAAGTACTTCCACTAATCTCCATCTTTTATCCTTGCTTATGGGCCTTGTTTCCATAATCAATACTTTATCTCCAACCTTGCATTCGTTATTCTCATCATGAGCTTTAAATTTTGTAGTTCTTTTTATTGTTTTCTTATAAAGGGGATGGCGCACTAGAGTCTCGATGGAAACTACTATGGTTTTATCCATCTTATCACTGACAACTTTACCTATCCTGCCTTTTCTCTTACCTCTCTCCATAGATCAAACCTCCTCTTAACTATTTGGATTCAACAGCTTTAAGTTCTCTTTCTCTGAGTACGGTTTTTATCCTGGCAATAGACTTTCTTACATCTCTTACCTTCATCGGATTTTCTAATTGGCCTGTAGCCATCTGAAATCTAAGGTTAAAAAGTTCACCTTTAAGTTCTAAAAGCTTTTGTTCTAATTCATTTGATGATAAATCTCTTATTTTATTAGCTTTCATTACTTTCACCCACTTCCTCAGTTTCCTGACGGGTTATAAATTTGCATCTGATGGGAAGTTTGTGCATAGCTAATCTCATAGCTTCTCGAGCAACTTCCTCTGACACACCCGCAATCTCAAACATTATTCTGCCGGGCTTTACAACCGCCACCCAGTACTCCGGTGAACCTTTTCCGGAGCCCATGCGAGTTTCAGCAGGTTTTTCCGTTACAGGCTTATCAGGAAATATCTTTATCCAAACCTGTCCGCCCCTTTTTATATATCTGGTCATTGCAATTCGGGCAGCTTCTATTTGATTGCTTGTTATCCAGGCAGGTTCCAGCGCCTGCAAGCCATATTCGCCATAGGTTATAGTCGTTCCTCTTGCAGCTTTTCCCTTCATTGTGCCTCTCATTTGCTTACGACGTTTTACTCTTTTTGGCATTAGCATACTATTCAGCTCCTTCTTCCTTAACAACTTTAGTACCAGCTTTAGGAAGTACCTCCCCTTTATATATCCAAACTTTTACACCAATTTTACCATAAGTCGTATTTGCTTCCCAAAAACCATAATCAATATCGGCTCTCAATGTGTGTAGGGGGATTGTACCTTCTCTATACCATTCGCTTCTGGCAATCTCAGTACCGCCTAGACGTCCTGAAGTCATTGTTTTTATTCCTTTTGCCCCGCTTCTCATTGATCTTTGCATAGCCTGCTTCATGGCTCTTCTAAAAGAAATTCTTCTTTCCAATTGTGCCGCTATATTTTCCGCTACCAATTGAGCATCTATTTCCGGTACTTTTACTTCGTTAATATTTATTGAAACGCTTTTATTTTCTACCAGTTTTTCAACTTCTTTTCTCACGGCTTCAATTCCCGAGCCGCCCTTACCGATTACCATACCGGGCTTTGCCGTATAAATATCAATCCTAACTTTATTTGCTGTTCTTTCAATTTCTATTTTAGAAATACCCGAGTTAAATAATCTCTTTTTTAAATACTCTCTAATCTTATTATCTTCAATTAAAAGATCGGAAAAATCCTTTTTATTGGCATACCATCTGGAATCCCAATCTTTTATTATTCCCACTCTTAAACCATGGGGGTTTACCTTTTGGCCCACTAATAATCCCTCCTTCTTATTCTTTTTCTCTAACTACAAGGGTTATATGGCTGGTTCTCTTCAAAATTCTTACTCCTCTCCCTTGCGCTCTTGCTCTAAATCTTTTTAGAGTTGGTCCTTGATTCGCATAGGCCTCGGAAATATATAGATTATCAACATCCATGTTGTAATTGTTTTCAGCATTGGCCACAGCTGATTTTAATAATTTTATCAATACTTCAGACGCGGCTTTCGGAGTATGCTTCAAAATTGCAAATGCCTCATCTACTTTTTTCCCTCTAATTAAGTCAAGTACTATGTTGACTTTTCTAGAGGAAATCCTTATATATCTGGCTATTGCTTTTGCTTCCATAAAAGTTACCTCCTTTTCGTAATAAGGCTTATCTAAGCGCAGTTGATCTTTCCGTATGACTGCCATGCCCTCTAAATGTTCTGGTAGGAGCAAATTCTCCTAACTTATGGCCAACCATATCTTCCGTAATATAAATCGGAACATGTTTTCTACCATCGTGAACTGCAATAGTATGACCTACCATTTCAGGGAATATGGTTGAACTTCTTGACCACGTTTTAAGAACAACTTTTTTTCGAGATTTATTCAATTCAACTATCCTTTTATATAGTTTTTCTTCTACATAAGGTCCTTTTTTGACAGATCTGCCCATAATTTGCCTCCTTCCTAACTTTATAAATATTATGATTACTTTTCTTTTCTTCGCTTTATAATAAATTTACTTGAAGCTTTTTTCTTATCTCTTGTTTTAAGTCCTAAAGCAGGTTTACCCCAAGGAGTCATTGGACTAGGCATACCAATAGGTGATTTCCCTTCCCCACCTCCATGAGGATGATCAACAGGATTCATTGCAGAACCTCTGACTGTAGGTCTTATCCCCATATGTCTTTTTCTCCCGGCTTTTCCTATTGAAATTATTTCATGTTCAACATTTCCTACTTGACCTATAGTAGCCTTGCATTCTATTCTAACTTGTCGTACTTCCCCGGAAGGGAGTCTTATCTGTGCATAGTTACCTTCCTTAGCCATAAGCTGAGCTGCATTGCCCGCCGATCTGACTAATTGTCCTCCCTTCCCCGCTTTTAATTCGATATTGTGTATTAATGTTCCAACAGGGATATTTTTAAGTTGTAAAGCATTACCCGCTTTTATGTCGGCATCCTCAGAAGATATTATAGTATCACCTACTTTTAATCCATTAGGTGAAATAATATATCTTTTTTCTCCATCGGCATAATGCAGCAATGCAATATTAGCGGTTCTGTTGGGGTCATATTCTATTGCAGCCACTTTTGCAGGGATATTAACTTTATCTCTTTTAAAATCAATAATCCTATATTTTCTCTTATGTCCTCCGCCACGATGTCTAACTGTTATTTTTCCGTAATTATTTCTACCGGCTTGACTTTTTAATGATATAACCAGAGATTTTTCAGGTTTTGTTTTTGTTATCTCCTCGAAATCAGAAACTGACATAAATCTTCTTGCCGGAGAAGTAGGATTAAACTTTTTTATAGACATTTTCTATCTCCTCCCGATTCTATAAGCCTTCAAAGAATTCAATGGTCTTACTGTCAGGTGTAAGTTTTACAATAGCTTTTTTATAGCCGGGTCTCCTACCTTCATACCTGCCCATTCTCTTTAGTTTTCCTAACATCTTTATGGTATTAACCCTTTCAACTTTAACTTTAAATATTTCTTCAATGGCATTCTTAATCATATATTTGTTAGCCCTTGTATCAACAATAAAAGTATATTTTTTATCGGCCATTTCACTCATGCTTTTCTCCGTAATGACCGGTTTTTTTATAATGTCATAGGAGTTCATTATGCATACACCTCCTCAACCTTTTCAATTGCTGATTTTGTAATAATAAATTTATCATAGTTAAGTATATCGTAAACATTTAATGTGTTGACTAAAGCCGTTTTTATATTGGGTATATTCCTTGCCGACTTTTCTACATTTTCATTTTTTTCAGACAATACTATCATAGCTTTATTATTTACTTTTAGATTTTCCAGAACACTAATCATTTGTTTTGTCTTTGGTGCATCGAATTCCAGCTCATCTAAAACTATTAAATCATTATCGTTTACTTTTGTTGTCAATGCCGACTTCATGGCTAATTGCCGTACCTTCTTAGGTAACGTATATCTAAAAGACCTTGGCTTTGGTGCAAAAACCACACCTCCATGAGTCCATTGCGGTGATCTTATACTGCCATGTCTTGCTCTGCCGGTTCCTTTTTGTCTCCATGGTTTTCTACCGCCGCCTCTTACTTCTGCTCTTGTAAGAGTTGATTGAGTCCCTTGTCTCTTATTAGCCAAAATCATTTTGACAACTCGATGCATAGCATCCGTATTAACCTTTACTGCAAAGATCTCGTCTTTTAATTCTATATTATCAATTTGTTCGCCTTCTATATTATATAAAGCTGCTTTTGCCATAGCATATCCTCCTTTCCGGTTTTTTTATGCCTTCACCGTATCTTTAATCATGACCAGTGAGCCTCTTATCCCGGGTATTCCGCCTTTTACCAATATATAGTTCTTTTCGGCATTAACTTCAACTATCTCAATGTTTTGTATTGTTGTCTTTTCATTGCCCATTCTTCCGGGCAATTTCTGTCCTTTAAAGGTCTTTCCCGGAGAAGCGGAAGCACCGATTGATCCTACCGCCCTATGAAAATGAGAGCCATGTGACATGGGGCCTCGGCTGGTTTTATATCTTTTTATTATTCCTGCCGTACCTTTACCTTTGGAAATTCCGCTTATATCTACTCTGTCTCCCTTAACAAACACATCTGCATTTATTTCCTGGCCAATCTCATAGGAGTCCACGTTTTCAAGGCGTAATTCTCTAATGTATCTTTTCGTAGTTAATTTAACTTTTTCAAATTGTCCTCTAATAGGTTTGATCAATTTGTTTTCTTTAATATCCTCAAATCCAACCTTGATAGCATTATAACCATCTGTTTCTTCGGTTTTCTTTTGTATTACTATATTAGGCCCTACTTGTACAACCGTCACAGGTATTGCCTTGCCTTCTTTATCAAAAATTTGTGTCATTCCTACTTTTTTGCCTAATATTGCTTTTTCCATAAATTTTCCACCTCCACAATTTACAGAGGACCGTTAAACGGTCATTATAAATTTTAATTTTCATAGTTCCACTACAGCTTTATTTCGATATCCACTCCTGCAGGCAAATCCAATCTCATTAAAGCATCTACTGTTTTCGGAGTAGGGCTTAAAATATCAATCAATCTCTTATGAGTTCTTATTTCAAATTGTTCTCTTGCATCTTTATATTTATGAACTGCTCTTAAAATAGTCACTATTTCTTTTTGTGTAGGCAATGGTACCGGACCTGATACTTCTGCCCCAGTTCTTTTAGCGGTTTCAACTATTTTTTGAGCTGACTGATCAATAAGATTATGATCAAAAGCCTTTAATCTGATTCTTATTTTTTGCTTTGCCAATTAATTTCCCTCCTTTTCATCGCACGTCTGTTTTACTTACGTACGACTGCATACTGCAATACACTAGGCCGGGTGTGTTGTTTTTTTTTTATAATTCCGCCCAACATATTTCAGTAGAGTCGCCCGAATTCATGAAACGGGCATTGCTCAACAAGAATTTCCAAGTATATCTTGCAACCTCTCGCTTCATCGCATGCACTTTTACACAACTATTATAGTTTATACTATTTCAGACTATTTGACAATATTTAAATTTTATTTTTATAATATATTCATTCCATAGCCCTGCAAAAACCTGTTATATAGTTTTGAACAGGGCTATAGAGCTATATTCAAAATTTTAAATACATTATTTTATAATATTATTCTATTATAGATGAAACGGCTCCGGCACCAACTGTCCTTCCGCCTTCTCTAATAGCAAATCTTAAGCCTTCTTCGATTGCTATCGGTG
>CAYXUX010000051.1:9876-12935 GCA_964468275.1 uncultured Clostridiaceae bacterium | reverse complement strand
AAATAATATACAATCCCAATTTAACTAAACATTTTATAATGCTTAAACTTGACAGCCCCTATATGAGCGTAGACGGAGAGAATAGAGAAGTAGACCCGGGGAGAGGCACATGCCCTATAATAATAGCGGGAAGAACCATGGTTCCCATCAGAGCGGTTGTAGAGGCTATGAACGGAACTGTAGGCTGGGACGGTGCCACTAGCTTGATAACATTAGAAGCAAGAGGAAATAAAGTTGAGATGTGGCTGGGTAAAACAGATATAAAAGTTAACGGAGTAGCAAAAGAAATGGATATAGCCCCTGTAGCTAAAGACGGCAGAACCTATGTACCTGTCAGATTTGCAGCAGAGAACCTGAACTGTAAAGTTGACTGGATAAACAGCACTAAAGAAGCAATAATCGTTTATGAGGAATAAGTCTATTTTTCGGTAGTATTCGATTGTAGGGGAATTTATTCTAGGGAAGCTTATTAAGCTCCTCCAAAATCAGTGGGCGACGAATCGTCGCCCCTACACTGTTCATTGTCATCCAAAAGTTAGTGAAAGA
Organism: uncultured Clostridiaceae bacterium; assembly: GCA_964468275.1. Taxonomy (GTDB): domain Bacteria; phylum Bacillota; class Clostridia; order Lutisporales; family Lutisporaceae; genus JAAYKT01. Next base: position 12,389 of record CAYXUX010000051.1, on the reverse strand, counting down.
TATTAATGTGTTGGGAAAACAAGATTCTTCAGTGCTATGCTCCTTCAGAATGACAGGAAGAGGGGGCTTCAAAATAACGTTATGTAAGTTATAAGAAATGTTTTAAATAGGTTGAATCCTACAAGCAAGCTTCGGAATGACATCCATATATAAGTAATGTTATGTTACTAAAGGAGAAATGTATTGTGGAAAGAATAAAGAAAAGACTAAGATTTTATATTGTCTTAATAACCGTGTTATTTACATTTTTAATAACATTGTATGCAAAAAGATTTGAGCATAGTAAAATTGATATCAGAATTGTCTTTGCTTTATTACTCCTAATAGCTTTTACAGTATTAACTTTATTTTTACTGGAATACAGAAGGTATAAATTTGCTTTATTAATAATTGAAAACAAGATATTTGATATTCAGGCAGTAAAAGAAGATAGTTTTTCAGATAACAATATTGAGTTTATCATATCTTGTTTTGGTATATTGTTTGGGAGGAAAATTATAAAATTTAATGTAGAAGGTATAAAACTAAAGGAAGTGGAGATTTCCGGCAGAGCTATAAGTATAACTTATGAAAAGGATAAAAAAAGAAAAAATATAAGTTTGTTGCACGGAATAATAGATAAAAGAAAGATGAAAGATATAGCTGAGAAATTCCAATTTGAAACCGGTATTCGCCCTTTAATTTTAGATTAAAAGCATTTAGTTTTCTTAAAGGCTATGTTAAAATCTAACTTAATACGAAATCTAAAATTATATTGAAAGGAGAATACCTATGAGTTCGGGAAAACTTCCATCTTTTAAACAAATACCTCCTTGAATGTTTATATATGTCTTACTGGCGGTAGGATATGGTATATATGCCTTAGTAAAATACTTTATTAGAAAAGGCGGTTTCTAGTTGTATTAGACTGTTTCTCCGGGTTGATCCGAGTTAAATATGAAACCTCACCCAAAATGGGTGAGGTGTTTTGTTGCAAAATCAGAGGGCGACGAATCATCGCCCTCTATTGTTTTTTAATAGTATGCAATAGGATTATGTTATAATAGTTAGGAGGGTACTAGTGATTTGATTTATATGGCGGTGATAGGATGAGTTTGCGAATTATATATGGTAAATCCGGAAGCGGCAAAAGTAAATTTTGTATAGATGACATTAAAGAGGCTTGGGTGAGTGATACTTCGAGGACTTTGATATTGATTGTACCGGAACAATTTTCCTTTCAAGCGGAAAGAAGTATGGTAAAGGCTTTAGGCGGTTTGGGTTTAGGTAAACCCGAAGTACTGAGCTTTAAAAGACTTGCAAGAAAGGTTATGGATGAAGTAGGCGGTTCCGCAAAACAACATGTGAATAATGCGGGAAAAGCGATGATAATTCATAGTGTTTTAAATAAATATAGGGACAACTTTAAGGCTTTTGGCAGATCAGCGGGACAAAAAGGATTTGTGGATAAATTATCAGGTATGTTATCGGAATTTAAAAGGTACAATATTGATTCTATTGTGCTGGAGGAAACAACTGAAAAAATTGAGGACAAATTCCTAAAAGATAAATTAGAGGATTTGACACTCATTTATTCAAAATATGAAGAAATTTTGCATCAAAGGTACATAGATACGGATGACGATTTAACCTTGCTTAAGGATCGGGTAGATAAAAGCAAATATTTAAAGGACTCTGAAATTTGGATTGATGAATTTTCAGGGTTTACACCTCAAGAGTATGAGATAATAGCAAAGTTACTGCAAGTAACCAAGCGTGTAAATGTAAGTCTTTGTACCGATTGCCTCATGGACTGTGAACAAATCCAAGATATTGATGTCTTTTCTTCTATTAAAAATACGGGAAATAGAATCATTGCAATTGCTAGGGATGCTAATATAGAAATAGAAAAACCTATTGCATTAAAGTCGGATATTCCTTGGAGATTTAATAATAGCAAAACACTTGCCCATATGGAAGAAAACCTATTTAAATATCCATATGAAATATATGATAAAAATACAGATGATATTAAGGTTATATCTGCCGCCAATCTTTATAATGAAGTTGAAAACACGGCAGAATATATTGTGAATTTTTGCAGGGATAAAAAAATAAGATATAAGAATATGGCTGTTGTAATGCGAAATTTAGATGATTATGAAAAGCTGATTAGAATAATCTTTCCCCAGTATAATATACCTTTTTTTATTGATAAAAAGCGTGCGGTAACGGAACACCCATTAACCTTACTGGTCTTATCGGCACTTCAGATTCTTATTAAGAATTTCAGTTATGAATCCGTTTTTAGGTATTTAAAGACGGGGCTTTTATTTAGAACCTACAATTCAGAATCAGATAAGTCCGAGTGCCATTCAGAACCCTCACCACCATGTCATTCTGAACGCAGTGAAGAATCTCAAGATCCTTCGAGCTACGCTCTCAGGATGACAGGAGGGGGTAGTGAGCTATGCTCTCGAGATGACGGGAAGAGCAGTGAGTTATGCTCCGAGGATGACGGGAAGAGCAGTGAG
>CAYXUX010000051.1:0-9776 GCA_964468275.1 uncultured Clostridiaceae bacterium | reverse complement strand
AGATGACGGGAAGAGCAGTGAGTTATGCTCCGAGGATGACGGGAAGAGCAGTGAGCTATTCCCTCGGGGTGATAGGAAGGATATGGAGCTATGCCTTCGAGATGATGGGAAGAGTAGTGGACTATGCTCTCAGGATGATGAGAAGGATAGTAAGATAAGTCCCCAAGATGTTGATATGCTTGAAAATTATGTTTTGGCAAACGGTATAAGGGGCAGTAAATGGTTTCATCAGGAGCCTTGGGATTACAGGATAGAATATTCAATTGAAGCAAGTGAGCCGGAAAAAGAAGAACTGGAAATGATTAATAGAATAAACGATATCAGATTGGCTGTAATCGAACCTATAATTGTATTTAAAGAAAAAATAAAATCTTCAAAAAAGGCAAGGGACCTATGTCAATACTTATACGAATTTTTATGTGATATAGAAATACCGGAAAAGATAGAAGAATTGGAAGCTAAATATAAAGAGAAAAACGAATTGGAAATAGCCGAGGAATACAAACAGATTTGGGATATGATTATTGACATATTGGACCAAATAGTTGAAGTAAACGGCGACGAAAAACTAAAATTAGAGGAATTCTATGATACATTGGATTTAGGTTTTTCGGAGCATAGCATGGGATTAATACCTCATGCTATAGATGAGGTATTGATAGGGAGTATAGATAGGTGGAGAAGTCATGAGATTGATACTCTTTTTATCCTTGGTGCAAATGACGGTATTCTCCCTGCTGTATCGAAGGATGAAGGAATGCTATCAGATAAAGACAGAAATGCTTTAAAAGAACTAGGATTGGAATTGGCTCCTGATACCAAAACCCAAGCTTTTGACGAGCAATTCTTATTATACAGTGCTTTGACAAAAGCCGGCGGTTCCTTGATAATAAGCTATCCCCTAGGCGATTCAGAAGGTAAGGGACTTAGGCCATCGACAATAATAAGCAAGTTAAAAAGAATATTTCCCAAGATGGAGAGACTAAGTACCGTTATAGATGCAGGGAAGGGATTAAATAATGTAACGGCAACAATTCCTACATTTAATATGCTTATATCAACTTTAAGGAATTTGGCCGAAGATCAAAGCATAGATTCCGATTTGTGGAGGAATGTTTATCTTTGGTTTATGGAAAGACCGGAATGGAAATATAGATTAAGTCACATAGCTGAGGGGTTATTCTATACAAATGAGGAAAACTCCTTGGGTGAAGGCAAGTTTATTATCGGTAACAGACATTATACCTCAGTTTCAAGACTTGAAAGATACAAATCATGCCCTTTCTCTTACTTTGTACAATATGGATTAAGGGCGAAAGAAAGAAGAATTATGAGCATGGAACCACCGGATATAGGAAGCTTTCTCCATTTGGTCATAGATTTATTTTCAAAATATTTGCAAAAAGAAAGTATAAAATGGGCGGATGTAGAAGAGAGTTGGAGCAATAAAAAGATAGACCAATTGATTGAAGAAATTGTCGGGAGCTCACCGGGATTACCTTTAAGGCGCACCAATAGATATATGTATCTGAAAGAAAGATTAAAGAGAGTAGTAAAAAGATCAATCTGGCTGATTGTAGAGCAAGCCAGAAGAAGTAATTTTGAGCCAATAATATATGAAGGGCAATTTGGCGGAAAAGGTTTGCCTGCTATGAAGCTTATACTCCCAGACGGTGGAGAAATAGTCCTTACAGGGCGAATCGACAGGATAGATTTATATAAAGAGAATGATAAAAGTTATGTAAGGATAGTTGATTATAAATCAGGAAGTAAGAGTTTTAGACTATCGGATTTATACTATGGACTGCAATTGCAGTTAATACTATATTTAAGTACTATTTGGGAAAAAGGAATAGGAGGGATTGCAGATAAAGTTTTGCCCGCCGGTTTCTTTTATTTCAAGCTTGATGAGCCTTTAATCAGAACAAAAGGTAAAAACGAAGACATGGATATAGAAAAAGAAATAATGAAGGAAATGAAAATGAAGGGCCTTATATTGGCAGATGCGGATATTATCAAACAAATGGATAAAAGTATAGAAGGTCATTCGCTGATTTTGCCTGCAAGAATTAACAAAGATGGTACTTTGGGAAAGAGCTCTTCCGTAGCCACAATTAAACAATTTGAGATGCTCAAATCCTATGCAAAAAGTATTTTATATGAAATATCAAAAGAAATCTATAAGGGCAATATATCCATTTCGCCCTATAAAAAGAATAAAAATACCCCTTGCAGTTATTGTCCTTATTCCTCCATATGTCGGTTTGAACCAAATATAGCCGGAAATAAATATAGATTTCTAAAAGAATTGAACAATGAAAAAGCCTGGGAGCTTTTACAAAAAGAAGCAGAAGGGCAAGGAGGTGAGGCAATTGATTAAGTGGACTGACGAACAGCAAATGGCTATCGATGAAAGAAATTGTGACCTATTGGTGGCGGCAGCCGCTGGAGCTGGTAAAACAGCGGTTTTGGTAGAAAGAATAATCCGGAGGATTATTCGTGATGATAAACCCATTGATATTGACAATATGTTGATAGTGACATTTACAAATGCAGCCGCCTCAGAAATGCGGGAGAGGATTGCCCTTGCCTTGGATAAAGCCATAGAGAAAAATCCCAATTCACATAGATTGCAGCGGCAATTGCTTCTATTACCAAAGGCGGGAATAACGACTATACATTCTTTTTGCATGGATGTTTTAAAAAACAATTATCATAAGGTGGGCTTGACACCTGATTTTAGGATTGCAGATGAAACAGAAAGTGTACTTTTGAAAATCGAAGCCGTAGAAGAATTATTTGAAAATCAATATGAAAAAGGCGAGAAGAATTTCTATAAGCTATTGGATTCATATAGCAGTAACAAAGGTGATAATAAGCTGAAGGACATGGTATTGGAAGTATATAATTTTGCTCAAAGCATACCATGGCCTAAGGAATGGTTGATTAAAAAAGTGGAAGATTACAACGTCACAAAAGATTTTGATTTTGTTAAAACGAAATGGGCAAAAATAATTATAGAATTGGTTAATATAGAACTCTCAGGTTGCCTCAATTCATTAGAAAAGGCTTATAAAGTCGCCCTAACGGGGGACGGTTTAGAAAAATGTGCAGACCAATTGGCTTATGATATAGAATATGCAAAAACGCTTTTCCATAAAGAAGGGAATAATTGGGATGACCTATATAAAACCTTTAATAATTTTAAAATGGAAAGACAAAAAAATCCGGGAAAATATGGTGATAAGGATAATTACGAGGTTTTAAAGGTACTGCGCAAGGATGCGAGAGAAAAGATAGATTACTTAAAAAGAGAATTTTTTATAAGTGATGAAAGAGGAATAAAAGAAGACTTCTCTATTTTATATCCTTTAATCAGTTATTTAAGTTACTTAGTTATGGAATTTCAGAGGCTTTATTCTAGTATGAAAAAGGAAAAAGGTCTAATCGATTTTAATGACTTGGAACATTTTAGCTTAGATATTTTAACGGAAAGAAATGTATTAGGAGAAATAAAACCTTCAGATGTTGCATTGAGCTTACGGGATAAATATGAAGAAATAATGATTGATGAATATCAGGACAGCAATATGGTGCAAGAGGTAATACTGAATATAATTTCAAAACGTGAAATAGATAATCCTAATATGTTTATGGTCGGTGATGTTAAGCAAAGCATCTATCGATTTAGGCAAGCAAAGCCGGAGTTATTTTTAGATAAATACAATAGATATTCAGAGGTTAGCGGAGACAAAGATAGAAAGATACTTCTTTATAAAAACTTTAGGAGCAGAAAAGAAATAATACATGGAGTAAATTGCATTTTTCGGCAGCTCATGACTGAATATATAGGAGAAATAGATTATTGCGAAAAAGAATTTTTAAATCTTGGTGCTCTTTATCCAAAGTATGATGGTGAAAAAGAAGAAGACTATGAGTTGGAATTGCATCTATTGGATCTTTTGGGGGAAGAAAAGCCGACAGAGGATGTTGAACTAGAGGATGAAGAAGATGTGGAAGATGAAGCTATAGAAGACGAAGATGATTTGGAAGAAATACAAGCCGAGGCCAGAATAATAGGTAAAAGGATTCTGGAAATAGTAGGTGATAGCGGTGAGAAGGCCTTAAATGTATATGACAAAGATATAAAAGGATATAGAAAAGCAGAGTATAAGGATATTGTAATCCTCCTTAGGACTGTAGTTAGTTGGGCGGAAACCATAGAAGAAGAATTGGAATCCATGGGTATACCAATCTTTGCGGATACGGGAACAGGGTATTTCAAAAGAACAGAAGTGCAAGTGGTTTTATCCTTACTTCAAATCATCGATAATCCTATGCAGGATATACCCTTGATATCTGTTTTAAAATCCCCTATTGGTGGTTTTACCTCTAAAGAACTACTGGAAATAAGGTCATTGGATAAAAAAGCAGGCTTCTATGATACATTAATGTTGGCAGCAAGTAACGATGATGAAATAGGTCAAAAGGCTTCTGCCTTTCTAAAAAGGTTAGAAATATGGCGGGAGAAAGCACTGCATCTTCCGGTAGATCAGTTGATTTGGTATCTATATAGCGATACGGGATATTTAAGCTATGTGGGGGCAATGCCGGGCGGTCATCAAAGGCAGGCTAATCTACAAATACTTTTTGAAAGAGCGAAGCAATACGAGGAAACAAGCTTCAGGGGATTATTTAATTTCATTAACTTTATGGAAAAGGTCAAATCTGGAAGCGGGGATATGGGCAATGCTAAAATCTTGGGGGAAAAGGATAACGTAGTAAGAATTATGAGTATTCATAAAAGCAAGGGGTTGGAGTTTCCTGTAGTCGTTTTAGGTGGTATAGGGAAGGCCTTTAATCTTCAAGATACCAGGAAGACTATGCTGCTACACCATGAAACAGGCTTCGGAACAGATTTGGTTGATGTGGATAAAAGAATTACCTATGCTACTATTCCTAAGATTGCCATAAAACATAGAATTAAAATTGAAGCTCTGTCAGAGGAAATGAGGATTTTATACGTTGCTATGTCTAGAGCAAAGGAAAAACTTATAATAACCGGTTTTGATAAAAACCTTTATAAAACCATGGACAAATGGTTGGAAGCTTTGGACTACAATAGAGAAAAACTGCCGGCCTATATGGTGATTAGCGGAAATAAGTATTTGAATTGGATTGGAACAGCCCTTATAAGACACAGAGATATGACAAGGTTGAGAGAGTCACTTAAAAGCATTGGAACAGTGCGCACAGCCATGGAAAAAGACCAATCCTCTTGGAGGTTTAGGATTTGGAAAAAATCTGAATTGCTAATGCAAAGCCAAAAAGACGAAAAAGATTTTGATTTGAGAAAGGCATTAGATGAGTTGAAGGATTATAAAAAAGATGTTGTACTCACTGAGGAAATAAATAAAAAACTTGGTTGGATTTACCCTTATATCCGTACAACAGCTTTACCTGTAAAGCTATCTGTTACCGAGCTAAAGAGAATGGGAGAAGAAAGGGAAGACTATGTTAAAGAATTGTATGAGAAGCAGTATATAAGAAAACCATTGTTTATGGAAGAAGAAAAGACCATGAGCAGGGCACAAAGAGGGAGCATAATGCATTATATTATGCAGCATCTGGATTTAGACAGAGTAAATAGTTTGGAAGAAATAAAAGCTCAGGTAAATGATTTGGTTTTACATGATTTTATAACGGAAGAACAAGCCAAGGCGGTAGCACCTAGTAAAATAGTTAATTTCTTTAAAACCGATTTGGGTAAAAGGATAATAGAAGGTGATAAGGTCTATAGAGAAATGCCTTTTAATATTGAAATCAGTTCGGAAGAAGTGTTTAAAGATAAGGATTATAAAGGCTTAGAAGATAAAATACTACTACAGGGTGTAATAGATTGCTACTTTATTGAAAAAGATAGAATAATTTTAGTAGATTATAAAACGGATTATGTGGATGGAAACGAAAAAGAAATAGCCGAAAAAAGATATAGAATACAAATCGAATACTATACAAAAGCATTGGAGACCATTTTAGACAAGAAAGTTGATGAAAAATATATTTTCTTTTTTCACTCCAACAAAGCCGTCCCAATGTAGAAGCCGGCGGGACGGCTTTTTCGTGCTATTACTGTCATTCTACCAAGCTACCGCCTATTCGAATTCTAATACCTTGGCTATTTGCAGTCATAAAATCACCGATTTCTTGGATTACTGTTGTTGTAGGTACTTTAATATCAGATAGTTTATATTCCAGTCCCAAATTTTTATATGTTTCAATGCCCAATCTATGATAGGGCAATATCTCGATTTCCTTTAACTTCTTAATGTTTCTGCAAAAATTTATAGTTGATAACAAATTTTCTTTTGAATCGTTTATTGTTGGTATCAATGGTATGCGGATATAGATATCTATAGGATAATCAGTATCATCAATTTTTAATATATTTTCAAGTATCATTGAATTATCTACCCCGGTATACTTTTTATGTTTATTAGAATCCATATGCTTTATATCCACATAAAGGTCGTCTAAATAAGGTAGTATTTTACTTATGTTTTTAAATGGGGCAAATAAACATGTCTCCATCGCAACGTGTATTCCCAGACGTTTACATTGTTCCATTACCTTTGATAAGAATTCAGATTGGAGAAGGGGTTCACCACCGCTAAAAGTTACTCCGCCTTCCGAATGAAAATAAAAAATTTCATCCTTGGAAATCTCATTTATCAATTCGGAAACAGTCATTATCTTGCCATATTTTTTATATGCATTATTGGGACATCTTTCATAACACAAAAGATTCATTTTGCATCTATCTTTATCTATTACAATTCTGTTATTTAATGAAAAAGAGAGGGCTTCTTCCGGGCATGAATTAATACAAATTCCACACCCGCTACATTTGTTACTTAAATAGCCTTTTTCAATTTTTATATTGTGAGATTCCGGCGTGGAACACCATATACATCTTAGAGGACAGCCTTTCATAAAGACTACGGTTCTCAATCCCGTACCGTCATGAATAGAAGTCCTTTCTATCCTGAGTATCGTTCCTTTCAAATTTATATCCATTTCATCACCCCATTGTAATTCCGTGCTGCGATGTACGCCCTATAATCTCGTCTTGCACATCTTTACCCAGTTCCGTAAAGTATGCAGTATAACCTGCTACCCTGACCAATAAGCCTTTATATTTTTCAGGATTTTTTTGTGCTTCAATCAGCTTCTCATTATCGATTATATTGAACTGTATATGGAAAACTCCCAAGCTGCACATGCTTTTGAGGAGTGCCATAAGTTGGGTCATCCCGTTATCCGTAGATAATAATGAGGGGTCTATCTTCATGTTTAATAAAGTACCTTGAACGAATCTGTCATGAGGGATGTAAGATACAGATTTCAAGACAGAGCCGGGACCGCTAAAATCCGTACCCCCGCTGGGACTTACTCCGTCAGCTAAAGGTGTCCACGCATTTCTGCCGGAAGGAAGGGCACCTACTTCCAAGCCGAAAGGTGTGTTACCCGATACAGGGAGTATCCCGGGAGTCATTTTCCCAAATTTACTTTTGTACTTTTCTATTTCATCAGCTATATAGGTTAGTAGATCAGCTGCAAAACTATCTACAGCAGGAATGTCATTACCGTATTTAGGAGCATTCAAGCATAGTTTTCTTATATAATCGTGTTCCATAAAATCATTGTCCAGTGCATCCAATACCTCTTTCATGGTAGCCGACTTTTTATCATAGACAATATCTTTGATGGCGGCAACACTATTTAGCAAATCTGCTATACCGATAAGAATAATGCCGTTGCCCGTATTATATTTGGCTCCCCCCCAAGCATAATCACTTGCGTTTTCCACACAATCTTTGAATGTCAAAGACAATGCAGGAACCGGACGATCCATGCATATTTCATCTATAACATGGCTACCTTTTACGACAGCCTTTACGATATAAGAAATCTGTTTTTTAACAGCATTTAAAAATTCTTCAAAGGAATTGAATTCTACAGGGTTTCCTGTTCTTTCAGATATATATTTTTGGCTTTTTCTATTCATTCCGTCTAAAAGTGCAAATTCAACAATACTGCCTAGGTTTATATCGGCCAATGCAGTATAATGCCTCAATCTGCCCTCAAGGTTTGTTTCGACACAACCACAAGGGTTCCAGTTTAGCGCCTCTCCCGCAGGAATTCCCTTATTCATTAACATTCGGATACCTACATCATCATTATGAAAAGCAGGAAATCCCGTGCCAAGCTTTATTAACTCAACTATACTTCTTAAAAACTTATTGGGGTTCTTTGCTAAACTATAGCGCACGGATAAAGAAGGTTGGTAAAGCTGCACATCTGCCGTGGCTTGTAAAATCATATAAGATAATTCGTTAACAGCATCTTTGCCTGTAGAGTCTACTCCCCCTACACACACATTTTGAAACATGGGATATCCGGCAGCGAATTCGGCTGTAAGTGCATCTTGGAACAAACAAGGCTCACTGAATTTTACCCAAAGGCAATCCAAAAGCTCCTGTGCTTCTTCCTTTGTAATGCGGCCTGCTTCTATATCGGCTTTATAAAAAGGATATAAATATTGATCCATCCTGCCGGGATTATAGGAAGCGGCGTTTTGCTCCATAAAGATGCAGATTTGATATAAATATAATGATTGAAGAGCCTCTCTAAAGGTACGGGCTGGATTCTTTGGAACATGCTTGCATACTTCGTGTATTTCAAGAAGCTCTTTTTTTCTATCCTCATCTGCTTCCAATTTCGCCAATCGTAAGGCTTCGTCACTGTACCTTTTTGCAAGTATATCTATACCTTCAATAACGATAAGCAAGGACTCAAGATAATAGTTTTTCTCATAATCACCAGGGACGGTTATATCCAGTTTTTCTTTTCTATTATTTATTGTTTTTCTGATTCCTTGGGTTCCCTCAGTGATTATAGATTCGTAGCCTGCAGTTGTTTCTCCCCATCCACGAACTGCCTTTCTGTCAATATAAATGACTCCGTTATCCCGAAGGATTTTCGTATCTTCAGGAATTTGTTTTAGCCAGGCCTCGTAGTTTGATCTGCCTCGCCAATAAGGACGTATAATTTCCTCAAATATTTTTCTGTCTTCATCTCTTAAATAGAAAGGGTCATATTTTCTCGTACTTATGGTGTTCAATTCATCATTTAAAATCGACCAACAGGTATCAGCATTAAGAATTCCCGCACGCATTTTACTTCCCGAACAGCCAACAATAAGCTCATCATCCCATATTGTAACGGTTTTTTCTTCGCACTGCTTTTTAAAAGCCTTTGCCTTTTGAACTACCAAAGGCTCTCCGTCGGTTTCCATATAGCTTTCCGTAAGTATCCTTGCGTTTTCTAAATCCACTTCCGGTCTAGTATCTAAAACCCGTTGCTTTAATCTATTTATACGTTTCATATAGGTTTTTTCCGTGTTATCCTTCATAAAGACAGACCCCTTCCCATTATATTTTTACATCTTCTAAATTATTATTTTGAATTTCAATAAAAATCATATTATGTTGAAAAATTTGTTGAGAATTGAATTTTTAAATACATGTAATATACCATCAATTTTATAATACAAACATACTTTGTACAAGCCGATAAAACTATAAAAAGAGATAAAGACATGCTTACACCTTTCGTTTTTATTGTTATAATATTATTAAAAGAATAAAAAAATCGTGAGAAGGTCAAATATAAAAATAAGAAAGTAAGTATTGAAAAATACTACTTGATTTAAG
>CAYXUX010000050.1:0-13401 GCA_964468275.1 uncultured Clostridiaceae bacterium | reverse complement strand
AACTGATAGACTCAAGTTGAAGCCTACCAGTTATCTTTTGTTTTACTCCCACTCGATATGTCCATTGATATCGTTTTGTATAAACGGCATAAAATCAGGGATTTTATTGTCAAATTTAGCCTAATTATCCGTTTTATTTCTGTTTCTCTGATTTTTTGCAAGCATATTGCAAGCATGAAGATCTATTATAAATTGTCTATATACTGTTTTATTTCCTTAAAAAGTTTAGTATTTTTAGTCAATGCAGAAATATTTCTAACACCATCTGGATAAGTCTCAATTATATTTTTGTGTATTAAAAGTATTGCATCCTTAATTAACTTTTCATCATTAAATTCTATTTTTTGATTTTTATATTTATCCTTTAATAATTTTGCTGTATTTAATATAACTATATCACCTGTATTCATAAACAAATACTCATCAATCTTATTCAAAAAATCAGAATGAGGTATGCCTAAAAAGTCAGATATTTCCGTCTTATTTTCGTTTCTTCTAGTCCTTCTATAACTGGTTATTATTTTGCTAATTTCCCTGTACATATTATTAGCTTCTATAACCCTATCTGCATTTATGTCCATCAATATTTCATCAATTTTGTTTTTATCAAACAATAGACCTTTTCCTCTTTTAGCTGTAGAAGCATACTCATCAAGCCAATATCCTACATAATGTTGTATAACGCTTTCTAATTTTATTGGAACAAGATTATTAAGACCCTTTCCTCCATAATGTTTTTTATATTCAAACTCATTGATTTGCCTTTCTAGATAATATCCTTTATTTTCTAATGATTTTTGCAAGTCTCTAATTATTGTGTGGTTTGCTATAAAATAACTATCTTTTATTGGATTTTGAGAATTCAAATACTCCGTAATCTTCATTCTTTCATTATAGTCTGATATTTCGATAATTCTTGTCAAAATATCCACTCCATTTTCAAGTTTGTTTTGAGTGTATAAATCATATAAAGATGTTACTGTTTGACACCCATTTACTATAGACACCCCTTTTAAAGAAACACTCAATTTATTTGGACTATTATTAACTTTATCGCATATAATAGTAACTCCATTATTATAGAAATAGAACATTTCACTTTCTTTAGGATTAGATGCTGTAGCCTTAATCGAATTGTTAACACTAGTTTTCCCCTCGTACAATCTTATATTTTCATCAAAAATAGTTTCAATACTATTTTCAATAGAAGATATAAGAGACTTACCATTAACCAATCCAACATATGATTTTATATTCATTAAATCTATATCATATGCAGAAGCCAACTGTTTATATGAAAGTGTAATCTCTAAATCATTTTTCCTATTCATTTTTTCATATATATTAGAAATTATTGATTTATCATGAATTTTTATTTGTAATTCACTGCCATAATCTTTTTTAAAGTTTCTAGCAAAGTTTTCCACTAATTCTTTATTAGCAATTGCATCTATGCCTTTGTTAAAGCTAACAAAATAAATCTTAAAACTAAAAATATCCATATCATTTATTCGTTCTTTGAATTGATTAAACTGAATATTTGATTCTTGATTCGTTGTTTTATCAATTAACAAATTAAAACCATTAAAAGTTTTTAGTATATCACCTTGGCTTATTTCAGAATTAATACCATTTATATCTTTTGGAAACTTGAATTGCATTACAGTTAGTTCTTTTTCTTCTTCATTTAGTAAGATTGCATCTATACCATTATCGCCAAAACCATCAATTATTGCTTCACCGATCTCTTGTTCTTCTAAAAATAAATGATTTTTTAGATACCAATGTATGAATGCATTTGATGAATTTTTGTAATCATAATTTTCTTTTATCTCATCAACTGACTCTTTAATTTGTTTATAATATGATTCATATTTCGTAACTGCCATTTTTCCCTCCTAATTAATAATTAACTTCTATACTCTCCAGTAGCCTCTTTTATCATCCCATCATGCCAATCTACAGTCTCTAATGGCATTTCATGGTATTTATCAAATACTTCATACAAATACTTATACTTGACCTTATTTTCAATTATTTTCTTAAGAGAATCTGTATCCATTGAAATAATCTTCATCCCCGTAATTGTTTCATTATCTCTTTTATAAGGAATGATTTTTCTATACCTAAAGTCATTAACTACATTATCATCCAGATAAGTGCTAACAAACAAACTATAATCAAACGGATTATTAAATCTAATCCTATAATCGCCTAAATGTCTTGAAACAGGCTCCATTTCCATTCTTCTTTGATTATTTCCATCCGCAAGGGTTGCTTCAAGCAATAATGAATGTCTCGGATAAGAAGTGCATGCTTCATATTCATATATAATGTCTGCATAACCTCCGGCTGCATGTGTCTTAGGCAATAAATTAGCTTCTAACGATAACTTCATGAAGTCCAAAATATTACCCTGTCTTTCACTCACTTTGTACCATATAATTCCCAAAATATATTCAAAGATAGTTGGTATTGCAGCCTCATCTGTAACAAGTTCTTCAATCCTTTTATCATCTCGTGTTTCAAAACAATTTAGTAACTCTATAAGTACAGAATCGTTGAATTTCTTATCAATCAAAGTGTTAAATCTTCTGTATCGTTCATCATTTACATAAGTTGCAGCTTGTTCCGGACTCTTAATTGTAATTCCTAAATCTTTACTTAAAGCTGCATATACTTTGCTAATATCTAACTTGAATGCTTCTGATATAGTTTCAAGTGGGACATCAGCTCTGAGATTATTATCTCTACTAAAAGTTTCTGTATACAGAACATCAATAATTGCTTTAAAATAATACTTTGGAATCATATCCAACTTAATCATACGATCTTCAAAAATTAAAGTATCCGTAATATTAAAATATCTTCTGTTTAAATCAAAATAATCAGATAAAGTCGCCATTGCTTTAAAAACATGTAAATATTTGAAAAACACTTCTTTTAGTTCTGTTTCATTTTTACAGTTTATAAATGGGCATTGTTTGTGAATTGAAGACTTCCCATT
This sequence comes from uncultured Clostridiaceae bacterium, assembly GCA_964468275.1. Taxonomy (GTDB): domain Bacteria; phylum Bacillota; class Clostridia; order Lutisporales; family Lutisporaceae; genus JAAYKT01. The sequence goes on along the minus strand of CAYXUX010000050.1, from coordinate 10,394 downwards.
TTTTCTTACAACACCAATATTGGTTGTTTTAAATAGTAAACTTCTCCACAATGTTCCAGGTTTTTGATTTATATTCTTTGCAGAATTTAATAGTAATTCATAAATGTTTTCACCATCAAGAAATACCTTCTTTAAATTCTCATACAATTTATAGTACGGCTTGTCATAGCTTCTGCTTTTACGATTCATTCCCACTAAACATATTAGATTTTCATCAACATCAGAGGCTATAAATTCTTCTTGTGCAAGTTTGTAGTTTTCCATTTGCATAAGCCTCTTATAAATTATTTCTTCCGTCAAAATTTTACCTTCTCGATATAATTTAATATCTGATATGATTTGTTTTGCACTTTCGTCATCTCTAATTAGCGGAACAAAATAAGTAAACTCGTCATAACTTAAAAACTCAAGTTCCGTCAGGCACTTTACAACCGCAATAAACGGTCTAACGATACTACCACTTACATCTATACTCGTTTTAAGAAGCTGTTTTAGATAGATAAAGCTATCTCTATTAATATTAAACACATTATTGGTTTCAAAATCCCCACTACTTGTTATTTTAAGGAGTTCTCTTCCTGCATCCGTAATCAATCTATCTTCTGTAATTAAACCAATATCAACCAATCCTGATGTTTTTTCTCTGGCATCTTTGTCTTTTCTTTTTGCTTCTCCTGTTAGGAAAGCTCTATCTTTCATAAAATCATAATATTTTTCTTGCAATTCATTGTTCCAGTTCCAACTTGATTCCTTTATGACCTCATTAAAAAACTCATCAAGAAGCAACAACTGTGCCTCGATTTTTAAATTTAGTTTTGCAGTTCTAAAACTTGTAGTTCCTATAACCCAACAAAAACTTTGATATGGAATACTTTTATTAGACATTTACTTATTCCTCCAATTCACAGGATAGTTAGTAATTAAAACTTCTTCAGACATACTGACTTTATCTTTTTTATGATAGTTACTATTTGAATAACTTTTATTTAAGTAATTGCAATAATATCCTTTGCTTTCAATCCAATTATATAAAATATCGTTTCTTTTATTTTTACTTTCCAAAACATTAGACAAAGCAAAACTAAAACCTTTTTCATTGGCTTCATCCAAAAATTCAAGTAAAGCTTTTTCTTCTATTTCAGTCCACATTCCATTTTCATTATATGTTGCATTTGTAATCAAATAAGGTGGATCACAATAAATAAAAGTCTCCTGAGAAAAATCATCTAACGAAATTTCTCTAAAGTCCTTTTTCATAAACTGGACATCTTTACTTTTTAATTCTTCAGAAAATAATACAAGTTTACTTCTCATTTTGGAATTAAAATCTCTCTTACCTACCGGAAGATTAAAAAGTCCCTTTCGATTAAACCTGATCTGATTATTAAAAGAGAACACCATAAGTACATACAACATTGGATAATCTATTTCTCCAGCAAGAACTTTAGCATTAAAATCATCTCTTAACTTGAGAAATCTTCCTTTATTGTATTCGGCTAAGCCTCTACTACTATCACAATCATAATAAGAATACCCATATAATGATGTATTGGATAGATTATATGCCTCAATAATATTGTCTATTTGTTTTAATAAAGCATCAGTATCAGTGTCTTTTATAAATTCAATTAAATCTATCAAATTTTCATTCGTGTCATTAAAAATAACTTTTGAAGAAGATGAATTTATTCCAACATTTCCTCCTCCGGCAAACATATCTAAAAATACTTCCTTTTCATCAAATAAAGGTTGTAACTGTTCTAGCAACTTAAATTTTCCACCTGTATAATTAAACGGGCAAGGTATATTCATTTTCTTTTTTTCTTCGCTAAATACTTCGCATAAAAACAGTCTTTCTTTATTATCTTTTATATCTGATTTTCCAGTCGAAAAACTCTTATAGTCCGATTCAAATATAGTAACTTTACCTTTTTTACTGAGAATTCTCATGATATCTTCATCCGATATTTTCGCATTCGACCTATCATTTCCTTTATTGGACATATTGTTATACGAGAGTAAGATATACTTTGCATCCGCTTTTTCAATTAAATCTTGAAATGCTTTTGTAGCTGTAATCATGCAATAATCACTTTTTAATGCCGTTCTATCCATCTTTCTTGCAACCCCATAAACTTCAGGCTTTTCCCATCGTGCCACATTTTCAAGTAAATGATATGCATCACAATACTGCCTTGAATTATATGGGGGATCCAGGTACAACAAATCACCCTTAATACTTTTTATCAACTCATTTGAATCAAGGTTATAACAAACATTATTAGAATTTATTGTTTCTTCAGGTAATAAAACATTCAATGCTAATTTTTTTTCAAAATCAACATTTTTTCTATATGCATCGTAATGTCCAACCGTATTTGCAATCTTATCCATTGCATATAGAAGCGATGTAATCAATATTGAATATTCCTTAAAATTTATTTCTTTATTTTTATACTTTACTTCTATATCTTCTCTTATATATCCTATCTTGCTACAATCATCAGCAGAAAAAAAAGTATCTGCGAAATTTTCTCGCATATAATTATTTTCTTTTGTTTTAACTTGATTATAGTCGTATATAAGCTCAATTATCTTTTTGCTTGAATATTTTTCATATCCAAACCATGCATAATTAGAAATATAATTACTATACAGCAAATCATTTGTGATAAGCATTTTATCCTTAAAAGTATTCGCAACTGCACCGGTCCCACTAAATATGTCAATGATAATATTTACACCCTTGCAATTTTCGTCAACTGTCTTTCTTATAAAATCAGAAAGGGAATATTTATTTCCTAAATATCTTCTGTTATTTATAAAAGATTGTTTTAATCCTAATTTAGAGATTAAATAATCTGTATCATCCTTATCTTGTGAACCATCTATATGCAAAAATCTTTTTATAGTTTTAACTGTATTTTCATCCCAAAAGTATCTTCCTGTATCACTTCTCGGAACTAAAATATTTTCTTTATCTATTAATTTATATAAATATGACCTAGAAATGTCTAATTCTTTTATTACATCAGTAACATTAAGACTTGCCATCTTTATTCCTCCTTGCCACATTTTAATCTATTTAGTAGACATTATAGCATATTTCACCCATTTTTTCTATATTTTTATTGAAAAATCAGATGCTAATTGCATCAAAAAAAATGGAGAGTATCAAATTTATAATACTCTCCATGTATTGCTATAGCTCCATATCGTTACTCATACTATGACTCTGCTCAATTGTTTTATCTATTTTCCTTTTATGCTTCTTAATTACTCCAATAACTGATTCCTTTTTCTCTGTTTTATCCCTACCAAGATACTCATTCATATTAACTTTCAGATGCTGCAATTCATCATACTGTTTTAATAATGAATTATGTTTCTTGATTATCTCCTCTTGTTTAGCTTGCAATTCTTTAGAATGCTCGTTTAATTTCCTAAAAAGATTTTTACCTGATTTTTTCTTCAATCCTTCTAATACAGTATCTTTCAAATGCGGAAATTGCTTAAGAAAAATATCTATTTCCTCATAGGATTTCTGATAGGCTTCTATATCTTTTCGGTTCATCATCATATAAATTTTATCATTCGGATTTTTGCGATACCCCTCATAATGTTCTCTTTTGCTGATACAGATTTGAATATGCTTTACTACTTCTTTTATCCTCTTTTGTTCCCATGATAGTTTATCAAATTCTCGCTTTAATTCATTTTTTTGAAATGATATTTTTTGGATTCCTTTTTCCAATGCTTCCATAGAGTTAAAGCCTTTATCTCTTATTTTTAATAGAATTTTAGATGCTACTTGCATATTGGTATGAACTACCCAATCCTGATTTCCATATTTGGTTTTGTCTACAAGCTCTCCTATTTCTTTGTCTTTATTTCGAATTCTTTCTTTGATTTTTTCTTCTGTGTAATTAGTCCCTATGGTTTTCGCTCTGGTAAATCTCTGCTGATTTTTCTGTTTGAAAGCAATATGCTTTCCAAACTTAATTTCATATCCATATTGTTCCATTATTTTAATAAAATGTTCCCAGTTTATTGCTTTTTGGATTACTCTATCCATATCAAGCTGAAGCCTTGACTTATAGCTATTTCCTTTTTTGTCCTCATTCCAGTCATACCAATTCACAAATTTTCTTCGCTTAATCTCGTTGATTTCTTTTTGTGTTTCTTGGTCAATGACAGATAAATTATGCTCCTTGCAAAGTCTGTCGCTTTGATTTCTGATGTTCATATAGGAGCCGTAATAGGAGTAGTACACCTTCCCCTCATCCACATCTATGGAATTAAAGATGATGTGATTATGAATATGATCTTTGTCGATATGCGTCGCTAAAACATACTCATATTTCCCGCCTAAAATCTTTTCACAGAGTTCAATTCCAACTTGATGTGATTCTTCAAAGCTTACTTCTTCCGGAACAAAAGATTGAATCAAATGATGTGCTAATATCTTTGTTCTTGAATTAAATTGTTTTTTAGTAAGTTCAAATTCTTTATAAGCATTTTCTCTACTACACAGGTGCGTTGTAACATAGATTTCATCATCGGTTTTATCGCCGTTACAGATATAGTCTATTGCCTTTTTTAGTGTTGTTTTAATCGGATGTATTTTTGTAACTGCCATTATCCGATTACCTCATTGATGATATAGTCGGAAACTTTTTCTCTAAATTCCGCAAGAAATGACAACTCCAGTTCTAATCCGGAATGGATTAATTCAATATCTTTTTTGTATATAATCCCTGTACTATTTACCGCTTTTGCTATCTGATTTAGGTTAGCTGAATTTCTACTTACAATAGAAGTTAATTCTCTTATTTCTTTTCTAAATTCTCCGGATATATCAATGCTGATAATCCTGTTCTTGAAAATACTATCTCGATAAAATTCTCTCTTATTCTTAAAATTGGTCAACGCAAATCTTCGATTTAACTCATTCATATCTTCTTCGTTCACCATAAAATGAACGGTACAATTGTTTTTACGCTTAATGGTTTTTGACATTTTTCATCACTCCTTTCTTTTCTGGGGTCTTAGGGTCTCCCTAAAATTGGTTAAGCTGAATTTGCAGCTTACAAGCCTACTTTTTCGACTGTGGTCAAAAAGTATATGCTTGCTATCTACCTATAATTCATGATTTTTATAAATCCATCTTTAACTTGCACAGAAAAAAATGGATGTAACTTTTTAGTTTTACCGTTTGCACCGTTCATACCGCACGGTATTTCCCTATTTAGAAAACATCAAACGGTACGAACGCTCTGAACGGCATTTTAGTAAATCACATCCTCTGAATTATATTTAACTTGATAGTTATTGTTGTTTTTCCCTCGTCTCATCTTAATACTGATTCCATTCTTCCTGAGAATATCTTTATTACGATTTAATGTCTTTCCAAACTGCTGAGGGCTTTCAATTTCTAAATTGATTTTGGAACAAATATCTACGATTGTTCCCTCTATTTCTTTTAATCTCGGCATTACTTGTACAAGTCTTTGAATTGACGGTTCAAGCATTTCAATCGGATCAACTTTATCAAGTTCCAATATCTTTTTTAATGGATGAATTTTTACCTGATACACCTTTGATTCAAAAAGCCTACTGGTTACATCTAAGCTAAATTCTGTATCAAATTCCGATGATTTATTTATAGCTATTATAGTGTCTACTGAACCGGATAGTGCTTGAGAACCTATCACTTTTTCACTCACACTTTTGATAGATGAATCCTTTTTTGTATGATACATCATGATAAAAGTGCAACCATATTTTTCTATAAGATCATAATACTTTGCCATAACCTCATAGGTATCATTGTAATCATTGGCATTATATTTTCTATCATATTTTATCTTAGAAAAGGTATCCACTACGAACACCTCATAACCCAATTCAACATCAGATTTTATAATTCTTTCAAGCTCATCAAAGTCTACATAACTTGTGCCTTCATAAAATTTCATAGTGTTTGAACAAGGTATATCTAATCTCTTAATTCTTTCTTGAATAAGTTTTCCGGACAGTTCATTACAATAGTAAACAACATTTGTTTTACGCACCTTATTTTCAATAAAATCAATTCCTTCGTTGATACATATACCAAGATTTAGTCCTAATGCAGTCTTCCCTTTTTTAGGAGAAGCTACTATCAAAGTAATGCTTTTTCTTGCAATGATGTTGTCAACAATATACTTATCAGAGGCATCAAACTCAGTATCTCTCGTATATGCTTTCAACGAATCGCCTCCTTGTTTTTCCTGTGGTAGTTGTAATCCCAATAATTCGTTCCACCAACTTCCTGTGCCTTTTTAATGCTCTGATTTAGATATTTAATATATGCAGCTTCCGTTTTTCTTTTGCTCATATCTCCCATACGATTCAATGCGGATTTTAAAAAGATTTCCAACATCAAGTCGGCATTTCCATGTGTAAAGCTGTTCAACACAAGAAGAAGCTGAAAATCATCTTTACTTGGATCTCCCGTAGAATATTCTCCTGTGAAAAGTCCGCTTCCCTTTCTGTTAGTCCAATAGATTGCTTTCATAATATCTTCAATATCGGGAACATCGCTGTCCACATTTCGGTAATATGAAATCTGTTCTCCGATACTTTTTCTGATTGCATATCTTTCATAATGGATGCTCAGCTTATATTGTTCTTCCTTTATTTCTGTGCAAGTTCCTATCACATTACCTGTCATAGCAATGCACTTATTTGATTTATACATTTCGAATAGATCATCCTGATTATTGAGATTTTTCGGAATATTCCCCTTAGCAAAAATATGCATTCCGTTTCCGGATACGGATATTTCTTTATAAGTCTCTGCAAAATCACTTATAATTGCTCTCGTTTTATCAAAATTCTTTTCTTTCACCTTGTCCAAATCTATACAAATAAAGGAATCTTCCTCCGTCAAAACAAATGACAATCCATCGCATCCGCTTCTCTCCAAACCTGCAAATGCGGTTTCAAAATCCGACCAATTGTCTTTTTTATTCCACTCATTTGAATCACAAGTAATCGGACTGATAGGTATCTTAACCATTTTTATATTTCCATTTTTGTCTTTGTTGTGGTAAATCTTAAACCATAGCCATTGCTTGTGTTCTTTTAATTCCTGCGGAATATTGTTGATATATTTTTCCTTGTTTATCATTGCTACCTCCATATTTTTGTTGATGATAGAAGTACAACCTGATAAAACATTTCTAAGAGTTGCAATCTTATCAGGTTGCTTCTTGGCTCTATCTATTGCCGTAGGTAGAGTCATTTTTATTTCTACTCACCGTTTCAAACATTTCCAGAATATATACCAGAAGTTCAAGTTTATTTTCCTCAATATCGCAGTCCAAATTAACATTTTTAAAATATTCTTCAAGCATATTTAGTTTTATTTTCAGTTCATCAAACACTCTTATATTTCCAAATACCTCAACTCTATGATTTATACTCATTTGAATCATATAATCCTGTTTGTTTAATCCTGATAATGCTATTTTCTCTTCCAATAAACTTTTTTCTTCCGGAGACATTCTGAAATTCACTATAATATTTCTTTTTCTGTTGTTATCGACTTTCAGTTTTCTACCTTTTATCTGTAGACTTTCTCTTTTAAATATCTTACTCATCTTGGCTAAACTTAATTCCTTTCTTTCTCTATAATCTGAACGATTTCTAACTGTTTGGATGGATACAAATGTGCGTAATTTAAGGTTATTGAGATACTTTCATGACCTAATCTTTCTGCGATTACCACAGGAGAAAAACCTTGCTCTATCAGATATGCAACATGAGAATGTCTTAAATCATGAACTCTAATTCTTTTCACTCCTGATAATTTACAGCCTCTATCCATTTCATGATGCAAATATGATTTTGTAAAGGTAAATAGCCTTTCTTTTGAATCCAGATGATAATACATTCCGAAGAAATCCGACATTTCATCACATAGAAATTGTGGTAATTGAATTGTTCTATTACTTTTTTCTGTCTTTGGAGATGTAATATAATCTTTTCCCTTTAACCTTTGAAATGATTTGCTAATAGTTAGAGTTTTCTTTTCAAGGTCGAAATCATCTTTTGACAGTGCAAGCAATTCACCTTCTCTAATGCCACACCAATAAAGAATCTCAAAGGCATAATATGAAGCTGGCTTACTTTTAATACTTTCAGCAAATTTTTCATACTCCTCTTTCGTCCAAAACAACATTTCCTGTGCCTTTGATTTTCCCATCTTAGTTGTTTTATGAGCAGGATTGCTTGTTAATCCATAATATTTATTAGCGTGGTTAAGAATTGCATTTAATTGATTCTGAATTGTTCTCAAATATGTTTGAGAATATGACTTTCCTTCACCATCAGATTTTTTGAGCAACTCATTTTGCCACTGCAAAATGTCCGGAGCTGTTATTTCAGCTATAGATTTCTTGGCAAAGTATGGTATTATTTTTGTTTCTATAATATGAACCTTGGTCAAGTATGTGTTATATTTAATTCTCGGCTTTAAATCACTCAAATATATTTCAACAAAGGATTCAAATAACATATTCAAATCTCTTGACTTACTTGCCAAAAACTCCCTTTCATATTCCAAAGCCTCTCTTTTTGTAGCGAATCCACGTTTTGTATGGATTTGTTTTACTCCTTGCCAATCAACATACCTCAAATAAATTTTCCAGGTACCTCTTTCTTTATCCTTGCTTGCTGACACAGCACCACCTCCTACACTTCTTTCGATTGTCCATAACAGTTTTCTTCATAAAATTTTCGATTAACCTTGCCTGCAATCACTATCAGATTTGGATTGCCTTTTAACATTCTCTCATTTAATTCTTTTATCATTTTGTATGCCTTAGGTTTTGAAACTCCCCAATCTTTGCTGACTTCTTCAGCATCAACATACATTTTTCTCATATTTTTCCTCCTTTCCCGTTTATTTGAACTTGCGATATATATTAGTATACTGATTTATATAATATAAGTCAATAGTCATTTCTAATTTTTATCAGAATTTCTCTTTATTTTTAGTATACGATTTGATATAATAATATATAATAAATATAGGAGATTATAATATGAATAATAAAACTGTATCGGAACGATTGAAATATCTTCGTTCTATAAATAAAAAAACACAAAAGGAGTTTGCAGAATTTTTAGGAATACCTCAACCGTCAATGTCTGCTTACGAAAATGGTAAAAATAATCCTACAATAGATGTGCTGATAGATATTGCCGATAAATGCAAAGTATCTTTAGATTGGCTTGCCGGAAGAAGTGACTATACTTTAGGTCTTTCAAGCATGAGAGATTTTGTATTATTTATGTATGAACTGGCAATGAAAAAAGAAATCGGATTTGAAATAATTGTGGAAGATAAATTCCCCAATAATGACATTGAAACCGATGAAAATAAATGGAATGTTAAGCTTGTGTTCTATGGTAATGATAAAGAACACGCTTTTAATGCTGACGTATGTAATATTCTAAAAGAATTGTCTGATAATCTGTTTGACTTGGAGTCTTACTCTATTACAAAAGAACAATTTGATTCTATGAAAAATAAGTCTGTAGAATATTATTCTCTCCCATTAACACAGAAAGAGTTTGAGGAACTTTCAAGAGATGAAATTCTAAAAAAGAGAATTGAGTATTTGAAAGAAAATAATTTGCTATAAAAACGGAATCGTTAAAACGACAAAATTTTATAAGTCATGCAGGAGGTATTAAGTTTGAAAAGAGATATGGACTTATGCAGAAAAATTTTATTTAAAATCGAAGAACAATATATTGATACGGCATTGTCAAATCTTGAACTAGAAAATTATGATAATTTACAAATTGCTTATCATTGTAAAATTTTAAATGAAGCTGGATTGATCGATTACTATAATGCTCAGTATGCTGATAACTCATTATACTTTTTTTCAGTTGGTTCATTAACTTGGGAAGGACATGATTTTTTAGATAAAATTAGAGAAGATACTACATGGAATAATGTCAAGAAGATAATTAAAGATAAAGCTCTGCCGTTTACATTAGAAGTTGCTAAAACAATCGCCACAGATTTGTTGGCAGTTTCGATGAAAGCAGCATTAAACTTATAAATGATAAAAAACAAAAAAGCAACTAGGATTTTTCTCTTAGTTGCTTTTTGTATTCCTTGAAAATTATTCTTCAGGTGACCAATTTCTAAAATTTGCAAGCATTTCGCAAGCACACCAATCACAAAATGGCTATTTATAAGGCTTTAGAGCCTGTTTTTAACTACTCCCACTCAATCGTAGCTGGGGGCTTGCTAGATATATCATAAACTACTCTATTTATCCCTTTAACTTCATGGATTATTCTTCTACTAATATTTTCTAAAATCTCAT
>CAYXUX010000049.1:10814-13976 GCA_964468275.1 uncultured Clostridiaceae bacterium | reverse complement strand
ACTAAAGACTCCCATTCTGAATAAAACTTTTTAGTGGCTTCCTCATCCGGATACTTCTCATATAACTTTTCCAAACAATTTTTAGAAACATAATCCTCCCATTCCTTTTCAGAAATAGCTTTAATAGCCGCTTCTTTCAATACCTCTTGGTATTCGGAAGGGACATCCTTATGTACCAATAAAGATAAAGGAGTAAAAGGGTTTTTTAAGTAATCAATAGATTCCGGAATCACTTCGGCTAAAGTAGGTGCATCCGGATATTTATCAAGCCTATCAATAGCCGAAACTCCTAAAAGCCTCAAATCTCCGCTTTCCAAATAACCTGTGACCGTTGAAAAATTCGAATTTGTAAAATCCACCTGATTTCCTAATACAGCTACTATACAGTCGCTTCCGCCGGGGTAAGCTATCTCTGCCATATCCAAGCCTAGTTTATTATAAATCAAACTTTGGACATGCCCCGAACCCCCGGGACCTGTATGCGACATTTTAACCTTACCCGGCCGGGCTATCATATCATCTATCAAATCTTGTAAGGTTTCATATTTAGAAGTCTTGTTCACCACAATAACCTTCGGGTCATTTACAGTAATTAAAATAGGAGAAAAATCATCATAACTCATTTCTGAAATACCCATAACCCTTTGGGTGCCCAGTGATTCTGCTGTAAATAAAACTGTATAGCCATTCGGTTCCGCATCCAAAACCGTTTTTGCACCGATAGAACCTGATGCACCGCCTTGGTTTACAACAGTTATAGATTGCCCTAAAAACTTCCCCATGTGTACGGCCAATTGTCTTCCGGTTAAATCCGTGGTACCACCTGCACCATACGGCACAATCATAGTTATTGGCTTTTTGGGGTAATCCAAATCTGATAATTCCTTGCTGTTATTAGCCCCTTCTTTTAAACAGGCTGTTAAAACCGGGGATAATAATAAAACTAAAATTAATAAAATAATAAATTTCCTTGAAATCATTTACCACGCTTCCTTTTCAATAATGTGTCGGTGTCCAATGTCTTAATATTTTTTTTCTTTTCCGGTACTATCTTTGGCTCTTTTTCTTTATCTTTCGCAACTTTCTTGTCTTCTGTTTTCTCGCTATAAGAGTCTTGGCTTGCTCTCTCTTTAGCTTTACTTTTCTCCTTATATTCTTTTCTTTTTATTCTAACCTTATTTGAAACATTTTTAAATCTTTTTGCAGCCTTTTCAAATCGCAGGCTTAGCCTTCTTAATGCTATATCTATTAAAAACACTATAAATGCAAGAAGTAACAGGATTGAAGTCAAATCCCTTCTGCCGCTCACATCGGCAATATTCCCTTCATATACTTCCTTTGCACTGTTTATATATTTACCGTCACCTTCTAGGACAAGCCTATCCAATCTATCTGATTTAGCATCAATAGAATATTCCGGGGAGTAGGGAATAGATATACCGGTTCCTACTGTGTTTTTAATTTCTGAACCTTTGCTTTGTACAATTTTTATTAAATAGCTACCTATTTCATCAGTTTTGAAACTACCTCTATATTGCCCCGGAGCTTCTGTATCTAGGTTAATCTCCAAAGGCTTTAATGAGGGTGATGTAATTATTGCCTTTGTATCATGTTCCTCACTGCTGTTAATTTGTTTAACATCTATAAAAGCAAATCCGCCCTGAAGATTTGTGTCTACCTGGAGTTCACTATCTTCATAGTTTTCTATAGTCCAATTGATTATATTACTCCATAACAATAAATTGTTTTCCCAATTCACATAGTTAGCGCTCCATTTACCGGCCATATCTGAATTCCATGCAATGGTTTTACCCAGTCCATATTGCCAAAGAGTCAAAATAGGGTCTTCCTCATCACTTTCTAAAAGCACCCTAGCCGTATCTTTTGGGCTTGCGGCTACATAGCCTAATAGATTTGGCAAGCCTTTAGTCGCAACATTTGAAATAACCGGATGGAACGATGCTATTCTTGGTGTAAATTCTCTGTTATTAAGATAAGCTCTTGCAGCCATAAAAGTTTCCTTTGCGAATATAGTAGGAAGATTGGAATATTCATCTGTCTGATAAAACCTGCCATTAGCTTTTTGCGATATATATTGCAAGAGGTTTGAATCCGCATCATGACCTACAGCCACTGTAGATACTGTTATTCCTAATTTTTCAGCATCGGCCAATACATCGTCATAACCTGATTTTTCTGCTTGTCCGTCAGTTAAAAGTATTACATGTTTTATTCCTTTATTTATACCCTTACTGGTTTTAATTGCCTCTTTTAAAGGGGGTAATATGCTTGTTCCGCCACTTGCCCTTATAGAGCCGATTCTATTTCTAATTTCTTCCCTATCTCCGGGTTTTTGCGGTTCCACAACCCAATACATAGCATTATCAAAGGCCAATACCCCTATACTGTCTTGGTCTCTTAAGGAATCTAAAACTCTGGAAGCTGCTTCCTTTGCCAAATCAATTCTGCTGATACCCCCGATTCCATCCGACATGCTGCCAGATTTATCTATCACTAAAATAATAGACATATCAGGTATCGCCTTTTTACCTTTTAACTCCATATCAACCGGCAATACTTTCTCCAAAGAAGTCTTATAATAACCGCCTAAAGCAAAGGAGTCGTCTCCGCCAACAGCTATAAGACCCCCGCCAAAGTCTTTAACGTAAGACTCCAATGAACTTAAAAAGCCGCTATTTAATTTTTCGGCAGACACATTAGCCAGAATAACTGTCTTATATTGAATTAAAGATTGTAAAGATGAAGGAGCTGAAACAGCATTAAGCCTTTCGTAATTAACATCAAAAGCGTTCAACATCTTCGACAGCTCTTCACCTTCTTCGGATGCTCCTTCTATTAAAAGAATCCTTGGCTCATCCAAAACATTAATAATAGCAGAAGCTTCATTGTTTCTACTGTCCTTATCTTGGTCTGCTTCTACCACAACCTTATAAATTTTAAATCCTGTGCTTTCTGATTTATCATTAAATACAAATCTATTTTCGCCTTTAGATATTGTTATAATTTCTTCAGCTGCCCTTTCATTTCCGTCAAATAAAACTAGCCTTCCATTTGTATCAAAATTACTTTTTATATTAACTATAATATTATACTCTTCACCTTTATTGACACTGTTGGGAACTGTAACATTAGTGACAGCAA
>CAYXUX010000049.1:0-10714 GCA_964468275.1 uncultured Clostridiaceae bacterium | reverse complement strand
TTGGATAAAAAGCTTTCCATTACAGGATCTTCACCAAAAATTATAACCCCTGCACTATCCTTATCCTTCATAAGGCCAAAGGCTTCTTTAATAAAGTCTTCAGAAGTATCAAAGCTATCCTTTATGCTATCCGATGCATCTATTAAATAGATTGTTGAAATATCCTTGATATTCCAAGTTATACCTGTTTGAGCTATTGCCAAAACTAAAAGAACAATCACTATCCCTCTTATAAATAGAATGACATTCTTCTTTGTTTTTCCTTTTCTGTTTAGGTTTTTCGATGTAAGAAATATATATATTAAACCTAAGGGGATTAATATAAGCCATAAAGGATAAGTAAAATTAATTCCCACGGATAAACACCGCCCATTCGCCTAAAAGTATTAAAAACACTATAATAATTAGTGGTCTTTGCATATCTGATGCTGTTTTAAAATTCTTTGTTGCAGTAGCAGAATCATTTTCGCCACTCCATTTACTAAAAGCATTCAATGACTCATCATATGGAAAATTAACAGCAAATAATTTTTGATATTTGCCATCGTCCTTTTTATAATCTAATTTATATATACCTGTCTCATCAGTATTATTAAAGCCAAAGGATAGAATATCATCTCTTAAGATTTCTTTTTCTCCTGAAGGTTTTACAATCTGAACATCTTTAATATCAGGTGAAAACAATAAATCAATTGTTTCACCGCTTTGATAGAAACCCTTCCCTTTTGTTTCTAAGTCCACCAAATACGATGTGATATTATATATAAACATAGGAAAAGCAGGACTTAGAGGCAAATCACTGTCTCGTATATCAAAAGTAATATAAGCAACTTTTCTCCCTTCTAACTCTCCAATGCCTCCCAATGTTTTATCTCCGGAAGTAATCAGTGCATCCGCCCAGATTGGTTTTTTTATCGTTTTGGCTTTATTAATAAAAAAATCAGACTTCTCTATATGTTTATTTATAGGGTTGTTTTCAAAATGAGCTATATTACTGCCTAGATCGTCTTCTGGTTCAAATATTCCATCATATTTATCCGGATTTATCAATAATAAAGAACTGCCCTTTGGCAATTCATCCGGCATTTTGCCATCATAAATATATAAATCATAGGACGTATCTATAACATTTGTTTTATCTGTCTTATATAATTCTATTCCATTTATTACAGATAAAGATTTTTCAAAGAAGACATTTCCCTTTGAAATAAAAAGAACCTTTTTAGGTTTTGGACTTTGCAAAACCAGGTAAGCCTCATTATCTGCCATTAAAGTATCTTCGTAAGAAAGCTCGGCTTTTAGATAATCATAATCTTTTCTTACATTATGAAAATATATATTAATTGAGTTATCATCAGATAATTCAATTTCTTTCAGCCCTATTAGTTCATCTTCACCATATAGCACAAGTTCATTTTTAAAGCTGTCACCTGCCGTTTTTTGCACTTTAACAAGCACTGTATAGCTGTCTCCTTCTTCACTATAGGAAATATTCGTTATACCTATATTTCCGTCACTGCCACCTAGATTTATAATTTCTCCTTTCATATCTTCCAATGAAAAGTATTCATCGGTATAAGCTAAAATTGTCGCATCATTATATTGATTATAAATAGCTTTAATAATAGAGCTGTGATTGCTGATATTTCCCTTCATATTCCCCGGTTTTATTGATTTTATTTTGCTTATGGCTTCTGTTTTATCCTTAGTATTTATTTCGACCTTAGCATCCCTATTAGCTGAAATAATCGTAAAGGATGAATTTGTAGGCGCTTCTCTAATCACTTTTTCTGCCATGGATTTTGCTGTTTCAAATCTTGTCTTATCCTCAGCCAAAGCGTTCATACTTCCGCTATTATCTATAACAATGATAATGTCACCTGCAACCGTCTTTCCGCTTTTTATAAAAGGATTTGCTAAAGCAGTAATTATTAAAAAAGCAGCTAAAAGCTGTAAAATCATTAATATATTATTTTTTAGTTTCTGCCAAGGTTTTTTTACCTCCGAGTCCGCCATAACCGTTTTCCATAAATACAGACTAGGCACTTCCAAATCTTCATGTTCTTCTTTTAAAAGATACATAAGAATAATTAGACCCAAAAGAGGTAAAAGCCATAATGCATAAAGAGCGTTAAAGCCCATAGTCAGCACTCCTATTTGATTATTCTTCTTTTTATTAAATCCTCAAATAAAATTTTTTCCATAGTTTCATTTGATAGTATATTTAAATATAAGCCCCCATATTTTTTGCATTTGTCACTTATATCGCCTATAAAGTGTTTTAACACTTTATCATATTTATCTAAAGTAGATGGATTCAACTCTACATTAATCTCTTCGTCAGTCTCGGCATCCTTTAGCTTTACGCTGCCGCCTAACCTTGGATTATATTCTTCCGGTGATAAAATGTGGAGTACAATAATTTCTTGCTTATTAAAGGCTAAGAATTTTAATATTTCTTCAAAATTCCCTTCATTAAATAAATCAGAAATTATTATTGACAAACCTTTCCCCGGGAAATTTTTTTTCTTTAAAGCCAAATCCAATCTCGTCTTACCTTTATAATCACTGTTTTCTAAAAAAGAAACAGCTCTATTGAATTGGCCTCTTCCGCCCAAGACTTCTGATATTTTTAAATCTTCACTTATCATGAGATTAAGACAGAGCCTGTCCATGTTTATAAGTGTCAAATATGAAAATGCAGCTGCTAATTCAAGAGCAAGTGCACCTTTTTTTGAAAAATCCATGGATTTACTACAATCTAAAAAGACATTGATAAAAGCTTCTCTTTCTTCCATAAAAAGCTTTACAAAAAGCCTATCAAGCCTTCCGTAGGCATTCCAATCTATTCTTCTTAAATCATCGCCTAAGGTATATTCTCTAAAATCGGAAAACTCCGTAGAACTGCCCTTTGCTCTTGACTTCCTAATTCCCCCGCCACCAACATTCATGAGCTTTTCAATGTTAATTGATAATCTTTCTAACCTTTTTAGAAAATCGGAATCTAAAAGTTTCTTACTCATTTCAAATCTTCTCGCTATCCAGTTCTTTAAAAATTTCTTTTATTATATCGTCACTGCTTATTCCTGCTGCTATTGCTTCGTAGTTCAAAAATATTCTGTGGCGTAAAGAGGGGTAAGCAACATATTTTATATCATTAAAAGATACATTATATCTTCCTTCCAAAAGCGCCATCACCCTGGAAGCATTCACAATGGCTTGTGCAGCTCTTGGGCTTGCCCCGAAACGTATATATTTTTTTGCAAATTCCGGTGAATCATTATTATCGGGATGAGTATGCATTATTGATTTCAGGGCATAGGATAACACAGGCTGTGCTATAGGTATTTCTTTTGCGATATTCCTTATTTCTATTATTTTATAATCATCTACTATATTTTGTAGTATAATATCATTTGCCGATGTTGTTAAATCCACTATACCTTTTAACTCGACAAAATCAGGAAACTTTACATCAATTTTAAATAAAAATCTATCAAGCTGTGCCTCCGGTAAAGGATATGTCCCTTCCATTTCAATTGGGTTTTGTGTAGCCATTACCATAAAAGGCTTTGGTAGTTCATAGGTATTATTAAAAGCAGTAACTGTACCTTCTTGCATTGCCTCCAAAAGTGCAGATTGAGTCTTAGGGGTTGCCCTGTTTATTTCATCCGCCAATACTAAATGAGAAAAAACGGGCCCCTCGTGAAATCTAAAGCTACCTATTCCCTCATCTTTTTCTAAAATATTTGTCCCGACAACGTCTGCCGGCATTAAATCAGGTGTGAACTGTATTCTTGAAAAAGATAAATCAAGAACCTTGGACATGGTTTTGACAAGCTGAGTCTTACCCAACCCCGGTGCCCCTTCCAAAAGAACATGTCCACCTGCCAATAAAGCAATAACCACCTGCCTGATCACTTCTTTTTGCCCTATTATCGCTTTTTTTATTTCACTTTCTATTTCTTTTATCTTTTCTCCGGCATATAATATTTCTTTTTCTTGTATATTCATAGGTATTCCCTCGCTTTCAACTAAATAAGATTACGATTCAAATATATAATATTTATCCTCATTCCACTTTAACGGATTGAATTCTATATACTCACAGATTTTTAGATATTCACTTTCATTTCTAATAATATGATCATAATATGATTTTTGCCAAACTGAAAATCCTGCCTTTTTCGTAATAGAACCTTTAAATTGTTTTATAATACGAGATATTGTAGGGACGGTCTGTGACCGTCCGCTTTCATCATGTAAAACAACAATTATATGAATATGATTTGGCATAATCACGTATTTATCAATTTTTACATTCAAGTAAATATGAGCAATTTTATTTATCTCAACATCTACTATAAAACCGAGGGGTGATAAATACAATTCAGAGTCATTGCAAACACAAACATTTGTATTCCAGAGCAAGTTTTGCCTATTTTTCGTACATATCGTAACAAAATAGTAACCTGCTTGTGAATAATTATAATTTTTTAATCTAATGTCTTTTCTTTGTATCATCTTATTCATACAAACCAACCATTTCAAAATAAACATTATTTTATATGGATTCTAGGCGACCACAGGTCGCCCCTACATTTTCCTTCACTGTCCCACTATCTATTTTTCTAATGATGAAAAGTATTCTTTTACGATTTCCTGCATTCCTTGCGGTATTTGGTTGCTCTCTATATTTTTAAATGCCTGCTCTTTATAACGGCCAAATACTTGGTCATAAGGCAGCATTTCTCCTTTTACTGTTATTCCTTGTTCAGTTTTAAACACCTTCACTTGTCCGTCTTGGTTTTTTTGTCCCGATAATATATCTTTATCCCCTTCGCCGCCAAGAAGGTCTGTGGCAAAAATTTTCTCGTATTCTTTAATCTCTCCGCCTGTAGATTCCTTTTTACCCAAACCGGAACCGCCTCCTTGGTTTACACTCTCACTACCGCTGCTGCTACCGCTACCCGCACCGCTGCCACTGCCTGAACCGCCACCTGAACCGCTTTTATTGCCTCCACTGCTTTGACCTTGATTTTGTCCTTGGTTTCCCGGATTCTGACAATCACTGCAATTTAATTGATTTATAATATCATCCATGGCCATTTTAAATTCTTCAATTTGCATCAGTTTATCCAGTTCGTCTCCTAAGGCTTTCAAGTCATTTTCCAAACCGCCTAATTCGCCATCGGCTATTTTTTCAGCCAGATTTATAATAGCCAGAGCTAAATCCGGATTTTCCATTAAGGTCTTTGAAAGCTCTACCAAACTTTCTAATAGCTCCCTTGTGCTTTCTTCATCCAGGTTCTGCAAGGCCTTTGTCGTATCGGATATCTCCTTTTTTAATTTCTTATATTCACCGCTCTTTAACGCATCTGCCAAGCTTTTTGTTGATTCATTTTTAGAAAAAGCATCTATAATCTTTTCAGTATCTTTGCTATCATACTTTTGTTTCATCATACTTAGTTTGTTTTCCGTCCTTTGCATCGCCTTTAGGGCATCGTTTAAATCCTTCTCTTTACTTATATCTTTTTTTAGCTCTCTTAATATTTCAAGTGCTTCTTCCTTTTGTACCGAATTTAATTTCTCGTTGGCTTCGACTTTCTTTATTACCTCTTCAATTTCTTTTTCTTGATTTTCTATTTTCTTTTTTACATTATGGAGTTCTGTTGCCTTGGATTCCATAGGATTAGGAATAAAAGCAGATAATAAAACTAAGCTCATTATTATTAAACATAATGCTATAATTTTTTTGGGCAATACGATTCTTATTTCTTTTTTAATGTTAATGCTATCCAGATGCTTAACAGCATCGTTCTTTTGAATTAAAGCCATGGTGGATTCGTCATTTATAAGCTCATAAGCAGTAATAACTCTTTCCGATAGCCCTCTATCATCCAAAAGTAAGGCTGCCGCTTTATTCTTTGGCGGCATAAATAGAGAAGCGATAAAACCTATAGCAGATATTAAAGCAACAATGATTGCACCTTTAAAGTAGGGATTATATATAGGTAAAAAACGTGATAAAATAGCCAATACCAAATAGACGCATAAGGCAACAAATAAGGATTTTAATGTTATATCCAATATTTTTGAATTATGCATCCTATCACGAGTACGTCTTATGGATTTTAAAATTTTTCTATTTGCATCGTCCATGATAATCACTGCTTTCTTATATTGTTGCTTTCTTACAGGCGATCAAAGATCGCCCCTACTTTGCATTATGTCCCACAGGCTGACAGGATCGTCGTCAGCCCCTACGTTCTTACAGGCGATCAAAGATCGCCCCTACTTTGCATTATGTCCCGCAGGCTGACAGGATCGTCGTCAGCCCCTACGTTCTTACAGGCGGTCAAAGATCGCCCTACTTCGCATTATGCCTCTTTCTTTTCCTACCGTTATGCTTTTCTAATAGTGGATTTATTTTACGTGAAGATAAAAATAACAATAACATGGATAAAGCTATATTAAATATCAAATTTACTATCCAGGGACTAACAAATTTATTTAAACCCGTTTGCGTAAAATTGAATCCGGGAAAAAAACCCATAGAACCGCTTCCAAACTGCTCCCATAGTATTGATGAAAACCCTAAGATTGGATTTGCATATAATAAAGGAAAAATTCCGTTATAATTGGAATCACCTATTGCCATTAAAATTATTACGGTAATAAAAATCGTTCCAAAATAAAGAAAAGCAATAGTCCCATAAGACAACACATTAGCTGCCGTAGTCTTCTTGAAATATGATGAAAAGAATATTCCTATACTTCCGAAGGTTATGGAAATTATTATGAAAAATCCGAATAATTGCAGGACTTCCTTTATGGAAATACCGCCAAATAAAAATACGATGGAGAACACAGGCAAAGAGGCAATAATCAATAGTATTATTTGGCTCATAGATGCAAAAAGTTTTCCTATTATTATTGATAAAGGCGTCATGCGAGTGCATAAAAGCAAATCTAAAGTCTGTTTCTCCCTTTCACCGGATATCGCCCCTGTTGTCAAAGCCGGAGCGATAAAAGATATCAGCACAAACTGCATTACTGCAAGGCCTATATAGCTTCCTATGGAAAACTCCGGATCTATGGCAGTTCTATAGAAATCTTGCCGTGCAACAACGGTTATAAAGTATGCAGTTAATGTCAAAAACCCTAAATATACACCTATAGTAGCAGCCGCACGCCAACCTCTCATTCTTATTTTTAATTCTTTTTGTAATACAGGATTTATATTCAATGTTCTTCATCTCCATTCGTCACTTTCATAAATACATCTTCCAAATTCCCATCCATCTGACTAAAAGTAATTACAGGAATGTCTTTATTTATCAATTCCCTAAGGAGCAAGGTCATATCTTCGTCCCCGCCGTCAAATCCAACTTCTATATAGTTTTCACCGGTATTGGTACTTATAACAGTAGGAAACTCCTGCATTACCCGCAGTGCATCCTCTATCCTATCCTTAACTCGTACTTTTATAAGTTTTTTACTATAGACTTGCTGCATGATATCGGAGACTTTACCTTCAATGACCAACTTGCCTCTATCTATAATCCCTATGGAAGTGCAAAGTTCGGATAATTCAGACAAAATATGCGAGCTTATTATTATGGTTTTTCCCAAACCTTTTAGACTGCGCAGTATTTCTTTCATCTCCACCCGGGCTCTGGGATCCATTCCTGATGCAGGCTCGTCCAATACCAAAAGTCTTGGATTATGGACTAAACTGCGTGCCAAGCATAATCTTTGCTTCATTCCTCTTGATAGGCTGTCTACATACACTTCTCTTTTGTCAGTTAAATCTACTAGCTCTAATAAGTCATCTGTTATTCTTTTTCGTTCTTTTGGTTTTATATTATATATAGAAGCATAAAAGTCCAAATACTCATTTACCTTTAAATCGTCATATACTCCAAAAAAATCAGGCATATAACCTATTATTTCCTTAGCTTCTCTGGCCTTTTTTATAGCATCAATATCATCAACGTACACTTCCCCGCTATTAGCAGCCATAAGTCCGCATATTATCTTCATTGTAGTTGTTTTTCCCGCACCGTTAGGCCCTACAAAGCCAAAGATTTCGCCATCAGGAACATTTAGAGCCAAATCATCAACAGCAGTAAATTTACCGTATTTTTTTGTCAAATTCTTTATCTTTAACATTACTTTACAATTCCTTTCACCGAAATCTGAGGAAGCTGAATGCCATCGCCTTTGCCCTCGTCTTTTAAATCAAATCTAAACTTCAACACATTATTGCCGTCTAAATATTTTTCTAATTCCCCGCTTTCTATATTATAGCTGCTTAATTCTTTTTCATCCCAATCACTTGATTCATTATCCCAAATATACTGCTTAACATTTGATAAAGGCTTTTCAAATCTTATATTTATATTTTCCGGTTTTATACTAAAATCAATATTAAAGCTGATATCCACTGTACCGATGCCATAGAATCTATTATCATAAGAGTTATAATGTCCTTGATTTAAGCTGCCTTCTTCTATTACAGGTTCTACATAACCAAAGGGCAATTCAATATTATTTCCCGTCACAAGGTTTAAGTCAAAATCAACTATAAACATTGTATTGTCATATCTTTTTAAAACCTTATTATTTACATAAATATCGTCTATTAAAGGATTCCTACTCCAAGCTATTAGCTTAATTCCTTGAGGATTTTGCCCTAAGTAGTCATAGTAGTAATCTATAATATTTCTTTTTTGATTTGCTAAACGTCGTTTTATGAGTTCCTCACCTTTTGTATTTCCATCTCTTTGATAGAATCTGGGATAAATACCGTCTAACAATTCAAATCTATTTGTAAAGCTTTTCTTTTCCATATTTGATATATCAATTTTTTCTCCTTTTGCAAAATCATCTATTTTTAAAAATTGATTTGCAGTAATTATATAGCAGTCTTCTAAATCAAATCCCGTATTGTTTTCTATATATCCGGTATAGCTTGAATCAATATAGTTAATGTTGCCTATTATATTCCCCTCAAGATTTTTATCACTTGCAATCTCAAAGGTTTTCATTCCCCATACACCTATATTATAAAACTCCAAGCTCTGTTCCGGTGACAATACAAACTTTGCCTCTATCCTTTTATTATCCCAAGTTTGACTATCACTGGAGCCATAATAATTACCTCTCATAAAGGGTTTAATCCTCAGATTATCAATGCCTTGTATTTTTATATTTGTTTTGTTTGGCGTAAATACACCACTGAATGACTTTGTATCATAAAAACCTGTTTCATTCACGCGTGCAATTGAAACAGTGTTGAGAAGAGGCTCTTTTATCCGTGTACCGAATCCTATTAGATATACAATAGAGGCAAATAGGACTGAAAAAATCGGAACAACAACCCACATCAGTTCCCTTTTATCAATTCTTTTCAAAACCAAATAGCTGATAGGTGCCGCTACTATTATATATATAATGAAAATTAAAATGATTGTCCCATATTGAGGTAACGGCAATTCGGGTATGTTTTTTAAGGCTGATTCGATATTGTAGTTATATCCGGCACGGCGATTGACATCGAAATTTGAACCCGTCAACATTGCCGGTGCTGTTTTTCGGAATAGGGACTCCATAAAATATTTATTTAGATTCCAAGAAATTATCGGCTCCATACCCATATCAAAAGATAAAAGCAGAATACTGCCTTGATGTTTGTCCAATTTTTGAATAAGGGTAATACCTTCCGATTCCACTATAGGTACGCTGTCATCAGTTTTTAATTTCATTGCGTCTATAATTGTATCAAAATCATCATTAACCAAGATGCCAAGAGGGTTTGCCGAAACCCTGACAACACTTTCTTTTTCACCGGTTATAAAATCATCGGTAAAGGCGGATAGAGTTTTATTTCCGTTAGCACCGGTACCCAGTACAAGAAAGCCGCCTAATTCAGTCCATTTTTTTAAAACGTCATATTGCTCTTTTGTAAGCTTTGATGTGTCATAATTATTTATAATAATCATATCGAAACTCTCGGCAACATCTATAGTATTTGGAAAGTTTTCTTCGTTTAACTTGACAATCTTTGAGTTAATTGTATTACTAATATTATCAAAGTTAAAACCATTTAAATATCTTAGGCTGTCCGTATCATCGCTTAAAACACCTACAAGCGCTGTATTTTCCGTAATGCCTCTTTCTAATCTTACATACTTTTCCAACAATGTGTTCTTGCCTTCTACAACCTTTAATTTTATATTTAACAAGTGTGATGATATAGGTAGATTGATTACATATTTTTTCTGTGTATCTTTTGGTTGATTTATTCCTATTGCATAGATAGTAACTGCTTCACCATATCCCTCATCATAAGGTATCTCAACTTGTACCTCCCCATCTATATCTTTTAAGTTGTTTTCCATTGTAATAAAAATAGGTGTAGTAAAGAAAGGCTTGTATGCCTTATCGAAACCGATTTCAGCTTGGATTTTTATTCTTTCATCTTCTTTTATATCGTCTTTATCACCATGAACAATAAAAAAAGATAGAAGCAATACCATTATTAGAATTGCACATATTAATTTTTTCATTATTGGCCTCCATTACAGTATAAATATAGTTAGTATAACTACTGATCAGATTATTATATTTACTACGATTACTGAGTTACAAAACTAACAGTCTGTATGCTCATTCTAGGCGAAATCAAAATTATCCTCGATTACTACAA
>CAYXUX010000048.1:9682-14002 GCA_964468275.1 uncultured Clostridiaceae bacterium | reverse complement strand
ATCTGTTGCAGCTTTATCTTCTTCTGTTTCTGTAGAACCGTTGCTCTTAGAGGCTATAAATTCTACGAAGTATCTTCCCGATTCAGATATATCTATTATTTGATTTTCTGCTTTATTCGTATTATCCCAGAGCTTATAATTGTTGCCGACTTCCTTTGCCCAGTATTCCAATTCTCCATTTTTGTGTAAACTTAGGTCTATTTCTTTGAGATCGCCTTCTTTATTCCCGCTACTATCCAACCTCCATATTCTCGCTTTTACAATATCAAAATCTATGGAGGTAATAGCAGAGAATTTTATAGGTTGGCCGATGTAATAGGTTTCTTCCTTCCAATCTTCTCTATATTTATCTTTTTCCCATTTTGACCATAGGGCATTGGATACCCAGCCATCTAAATCTTCGCCTATTACTTTTATTGTGTTTTGTGCGGCTTGGATTTTTTCTTCACTATTTTCTGATTTTGCTTTTAAGGTTATATTATGACTTTCTTCTCCTTTATTTTTACTGGTATCTTCAGGTATAATGACTTCTATTTTTAAATCCACTTTTTCACCGGGTTGGAGAGTTATAGTTACTGTTCCGTCTGTCCAAGGAGATCCGCCATCAAGGTTTTCGCCGATTAATTCATCACCTTTATACAGCTTGATAGGTAAGTCTGTATCTACAGTTATAGTAAAGGTATCTTTGCCGCCTCCGGTATTTGTAAGGGTATGCTCAAGCTCTATAGTATTACCTGCCATAGTTTCTTTGTCATGCCTATTTCCTATAGCATGAGCACCGGTGGAATTAAGAGTAATATCTTTGCTGTCTCCTTCATATCTTGCTGTATAATTTTCGTTATCTGTAGAATAGTATTCTGCTAATTCAAATTCTACTTTGCTTTCTGATTCAACAGTCCTATCCCCATCAGCTTTTACTTTAAATGTTACTTCTTTTTCAGTATCTATATCGACTGTCCATATGATAGTATTATTTTCCGAGTCATATTCCCCGTCATCATAGCTATTATTTATAGGTACTACACCTTCCGGCAATTTAGCAACAAGCTTTGTATCGTATGCCATGCCAGAACCAATATTTTTTACTTTAGCAGTAAAGGTTATTTCTTCATTAGGTGATGTGAAATTAACTTTATCGCTGTCAAAGCTATCTAACTTTAATATAGGTCGTTTGCCGGGGATTTCTATTGCTTTTTTTTCGGTATGTTTTTTATTTTCTCCATTTTCTTTAGTATATTTGCTTTTCCATGTTAAATTGGCAGTTGATTTTGTAGTAAAAGTATCATTATCTATCTCATCTTTTACTCTTGCATAAACAAGAATCTTTAAGTTCTCTTCCTGACCATCAAAATCACCTGTCCATTTATTATTATCTATGCTTCCTATAGTAACTTCATTTCCATTAACTATTTTTACTACCTTTTCTATAATTAATGTATCATTGGGATCATTTACAATATCCTCTAATTTTAGTTCGTAAATGCTTAATCCTGTGGGAATTCCTATTTCTACCTCATAAACTATCCGGTCTCCGGGTCTGACAAAATCTTTTCCATTATTTGTTGTGATTTTGATTTTCTTTGTAAAGGTTATGCTTTCTGTTTTTAATAATGCCGATGCAGTTTCTTCACCTTTTTCAGCACCTGTGGGGCTGCCGTCCTCTTTAATCGCGGTATAATAAGGTCCTGTTGTCGCAGGAAAATTTAATAATTCATCAGCACTTAAATCTTTATTTGTCTTTACTTTAAATTCTATTTTAACTTCTTCGCCTTTCGCTATGTTAAAAGGTTCATCGTTGATACGAAATTCTAATACATCCTCACTGTAATTTCCATAAACTGCACCAACAACCGTTTCATCGATAAATTTATATGAATTAGTAATTAATTCTACGCCTTCCGGAATAGTAACTTTAGGTATTACATAAAAGGCATCTGTTTTACCAGTTTTATTGTCTACTGTCAAAGTAAACGTTACTTCTTCCTCAGATACAACTATTACATTTTTATCTGAATTAGCCTCTTTTTTTGGTTTTAAGCTAATACTTAGATTAGGGTTATCAATTTTGAAATAGTTGTTATATCCTATGTCACCAATAACTTCTGTCTGCATTTTATCTTCGTCTTGTGGATTTGAACCTGCATTACTATTAAAAGACTCATATTCTACAAAATATCTTCCTGCTGATAATCCTGAAGGCAATTGATAATCTGTTTGCCATTTACCTTTATCTCCGCTTATTTCTTCTAATTTTATTACAATTATTTGATTATCTTTATCAAGCACATATCCATTATTCGGATTTCTTATCTTTGCGGTAACTGATGTTATATCATGGCTTGTCAGGGCTGTTAGTTTTATCTTTTGGCCGGGCCCGAAGGTTTTTTCTTTCCAACCACTTTGCCAATCCCCACCGGTTGGGACTGTGATACCGTCAAATACTGTTCCGGCATAATCTATACCTATTACTGTTACTTTATCCTGTTGGCTTTCTTTTTGGTTGCTATCGCTTGTACTTGTTGCAGTTATGGTATGGGCTTTTTCTTCGCCTTTCGGTGCTGTATCAGAGATAGTTATTTCATAGGTTAAATTTATAAAATCACCAGCGCTAAGGGTTATAGACGGCGTTGTACCACCAATCCAATTTCCACTCTCATCATGAGTAAATGTTTTTGTTTCTCCACCTATTGTATATTGTAGTTTTCCCGTATATATTTTTTCGTTTGAATCATCATTGATTGTAATCTCATAGGTGTCCTTTCCGGCACCGGTATTTGTTAGCTTATGGATAAAAGTTAAGGTTTGACTTTCTTCGCCTATTGTACCTTCTTTTTCGCTAGGATCAGCTTCTGATAGAGTATGGCTTCCTTCAAGCTTTACATCCACATCTTTTTTTACATTAGTTAACTCAACTCTTCCATCCGTTTCGGTATCAATATTTCCTTCTTCCGTCGGTTTTGTTCTATATCGTAATAATTTTGCTTCTACATTATATTTTTCATTCGTTTGTGGATTTCCGTCAGCTTTTACTTCAAAGCTAATATCAGGAATTTCGCTATTTGAAAATTCGAGTATATTATTCCATATGATTTTTTTACCGTCTTCGCTTAACTGACCACCATTAGAAATTATATTATTATCATCTTTATCTTTAACAATCTTCAATCCATCCGGAATTTCTACTTCAACTTTAATATTATAAGCAGGTGTATCTACTGTATTAGATAAACTTACAATAATTTTAGAAGTACCCTTCGGTGTAGATATATCTTCATTTCTTGATATATTTAATCCTAAGCTTGGCTGTTTTACTTTGCCTGTTACTTTCTTTTTTGCATCCTTATCTTTCCCTTCGCTTGCAGCATCTTTCCATTTTACTTCGCCTTCATTTGTAAAGTTGTAGTCTGTTCCATATGATGTATCTGTTTTCACCTTTGATACCACGGTGATAGTATAAATGCCATCTGTTATTGCATCTTCCTCATATTTTAAATTTCCCAAGCTATAAACCCCATCCACTAAGGTTATATCTTCGTATTTCCAATTCTTAATACTTACAAGCTCCTGTTCTCCGCCTAAAATATCCTTAAGTTTTACATCATAAGCTGTAGTATTCTTTGGTACGGTTATTTTTATTTCATAGGTAATAGTGTCGCCGGGGCGGACATAATGGCTGTCTTTATTATAATCATCAGGGTTCAATGTTGTTGATTTTACTGTTTTATCTATAGTTATTGGAGCTATGGATAAAGACTTATTGTCTGTTGGATAATAAGGTCCGGTATTGTATTTTTTAGCTGTTAATCCACCATCTACAGTATCACTATCTAAAGACTCGTAAGACTTTACAGTCAATGTAATAGTAGTTGAACTCCCTGCACCTGCTGAACCATCTTCTTTTAGTTTTAAATCAACTGTAAACTCCTTTTTCCCGTTCCCATTACTGTTTTTAGCAGGAACAGTAATTTTTGTCCATGTAATAACATCGTTTGCAAGAGTTCCACTATCACTAATAGTATCCGAAACAACTTCAAAACCTTCTGGAATATTTAAAGTAAACTCGCCATTATATGCAGGAGTTTCCCTATTATTCTCCACTTTAGCGGTTATTTTAACAACATCTTCTCCACTTAAATTGTTCCATCTGTCCATTATTGTTATCAGGTGACTACTTAGATTTGGTTCTCGGACATCAGTATCAACTTTCTTTTCCTCAGTTTTTAGAGGTGTGCCTGTGTTATTCGGCTCTTTCTGCCATTCTGCTTTTACTATATTTGTTTCTGTTTTCGTTTCTCCATAGCTTTTATCTGTTTTCGCTTT
>CAYXUX010000048.1:0-9582 GCA_964468275.1 uncultured Clostridiaceae bacterium | reverse complement strand
TTACTATATTTGTTTCTGTTTTCGTTTCTCCATAGCTTTTATCTGTTTTCGCTTTTAGTCTTATTATTTTAACTATCACTTGTTTAGCAGTGGATGCATCTACCGTTTTTCCTAATTCTATAGTTGCTACTCTGTCGACGACGGAAATATCACTTGCCTCCGCATCTAATGCTATATCGCTAATAGTCTTATACTGTTCATTTTCATCTTTCACTACTTCAAAATCTGCCGGCAGCATATCAACTATATTTAAGTCATAGGCTATTGTGCCTTGTGGTACTGTTACGGTGATTTTATAGTCTACGGTGTCACCAGGGCGGATGTATTTATTTTCTGTATCTTCTTCATTGCTTGTAGCAATAATTTGTTGTTCAATTATAACTCTTGGTATGGTTACTTCTGTACTGCAGGGTATAGAGTCTAATTTATATCCTGCACCGGTTGTTCCATCTATATTAGTGTTTGTCCAATATTCGCCTGAGTCTCCATAAAATTGTTTGCTTGAACCTGCACATTGAAGTTCAGCCAAAGTTGCTGCGAATTCATATTCCTTGGATTTATTTGGATCAAGACTTGATACTTTCGGCAAAGTGATAGTACCACCACACGAGGCATCGAATCCAGTATAGTTATCACTATTTAATTCAATTGATGTTCCACTACCGGCGCCGGAAATATCTTCAAGTCCACTAATTGTAAAGCCTGCTGGTACTTCTATAGTTGGAATGAAATTATAAGCTGTATTCTCCCCCGTGTTTGTCACAGTGAAGGTTACTGTAACACTTTCGCCTTGACATATTGTATCCCCATTATCTTTGTTCTTAGCTTCTATTGTGGTGCTTAATTGAGGCCATTTTATTGTTACATTATCTTGTGCTTCATCTGTGTTATGTTTGTTATTTTCATTGGTACTATTTTCATCATACCAATGAAATATAGCCTTACCTTTTTGGCTTTCCCCTGTTCCTATTGTGGTTGTTTCTTTAATTTCAGTCTTTACATAATAGGTTAGTGTGCCGGTTGCTGATGCATCTGTATTCCACAATTCTTTTTTCTCTGAATTTTTATAGCTAACTTCAGTTCCATTAATATTATCTTTATATACTCCTTGTATCTCCTGGTTGTTATCTATAGCCACATCTACATATCCATTATATGCCGTTGTTTTATCAGGAATTTTTACTTCTACTTTATAGATGACTTCGTCACCGACTTTGTAATTGTAACTCTGAGCTCCTCCGGGGTGTTGCACTTCCATCGATATTTCAGCTTCTTTTACATTCATAGTTGTATTACTACTTGGTGGTATATAATTTTCTAAGTCTTTATTATATGTTCGAGTATCACCTGTATCATTCCTATTTTTATATTCATCTATTGTTGCTGTATTTGTAAAGCTTTTACCACTGCCTACACCATCAATGACTGTTGCAGTATATTTTATCTCAGCAATTGCCCCTGATTCTATTGCATTGGTTAAGGTAAATATAACGGTATTATTTTCTCCATCGCTTTTAGTAACATCTTCATCAGATGATATTAGACTATTATACTTCAATTCCGTAGGCAATAAATCCGTCACCTTTACCCCATAGGCTGTTCCCATACCGGTATTTGTTACAGTTATTGTGAAGGTAACTTCGTCTCCGCCTACTAAGTTTGCTGTTTTATCCGCTTCCTTCTTAATTTCCAATATAGGCTCGGTATAAGTTAGTTCTACTTGAGCCCTTTCGGATTGAACTCTATCTCTTGTGTTTTTTACGGACATCTTTGCAAGGTTAAAGGTTTGTTTGGCATCTTTATTCTCCGGTTCGTTTTCTACTGTTACTTTGTATTGGACTGTTAGTTCATTTATATCTGCAGGTAGGCTATCAAATTTCCAACGAAGGATATTGGGATTGGAAGTTGTTACCTCCGGTATTGCTCCTTCAGGCCAGTTTGCGGAATAAGTGATTTCATCTGTATCAACTACTGTCCCTTGCGGAAAGATATCTACTATTTCTACTTCTTTTTGTTGTACTCCAATATCATCGGCTTTATATTTTACTCCAAATTTTATTACATCACCGATATTAACTCTATATCGACCGGAATCATCTTTAAAAGAATCAGGATTAGTATCACCATTAATGTCTATAATTTTCTTCTCTATTTTGGGGAGAGGTATAGGAGTTGAAACGCTGGTGCTGTCTTCTGCATCCAATTCTTTTTCCGTATCTATATTAGTACCTGCTATTTCAATTTTATTTGCAAAGCTGTCACCGGCTACAATAGGGTTTGGTTTTTCTTCTGTATGACCTTCCCATCCGTCTTTAACCTTTGCTTGAAACTCCAATGAGTAAGTTTCACTTGCTATAAAGTTTTCATCAATTGTCCAAATTATTTTTGTTTCCCCATTTGGTTGATCATCATAAACAGCCTGTGCTACAGTAAGCCCTTCCGTTGGGTTCGTTATTTTATATCCATGGGTATAACCTTCTTTATCATTGTCTTTAACAAACTCTTGTCCGTCTCCCAAGGTATCGGTAATTACAATATCACTAATATCATGGTATTGGTTTACTTTTGCTTCAATTTTATAAGTAAAAACGCTATTATGTTGAATTGGCTTATCGTAAGTATTCGTTTTATTTATAATAATATCTTTAGCTATAAGGCTTATGGATTCTTTCCCTTCACACTTTCCTTTATCTTCTCCGTTTTGTTCATCTCCATTTTTCGGTTTAATACAGCCTTTGTAGCCCAAAGATATAGGCAAGGAGGTGTTATCTTCGATTATGGTACCTTTGTTTACGCCGTCTTCTGTTGTATATTTATCGAATATTGCGGCCTTATATTTTATCTTTGCCGTTCCGCCTGCTTCAATTTCAACATCTTTCCACAGTAAAACTGAAATATATGTTTCCTCATCATTATTTTTTGAATACAAATTTTCTTCGCAACCACAATCATCAGGATATGTAATGCTGTCATCACTTTTAATTATTTCTATATTTTCAATATTGGTTACTTGAATACCATCTGCTATGGTATTTATCAGTTCTTCTACTACAACTGCATATTTTGTATTATTGATTATTTGGATAGTTATATCCTTAAGGTACATATCACCTGTGGTGGTTTTATCCTCGCCCGCTCCTTTTAACCATTTACCGCCGCCATTTAGTATTACTTCAAAGGGAACTACTTTAAAGCTGAAATCATCACTTGTTTCAATGCCACCGAAGGACTGGGCATCATTACTTCCATTTACGGTTATATTACCACCGACTTCATCTCCAAAGTCTACGTCTATTTCATATTCTGTATCAATTTCATTTCCTTCTTCATCTTCAATTTTCTGAACTGTTCCTCTATAGGATTCAAGTATTCTTACCTCAAAGTAAAAGCTGTAGATTTCTCCCGGAGCAAGGTCTGTAATGTCTACCCATTCTAAGATTTGCTTTTGACCTTTCGTTGGATCGGATTCATCCATTAACTTGAAGCTTTTAGAATTTAGATCAATATCACCTTTAACAAACTCCAAGCCGTCATCCAATTCTACTTTCAAACCCACATTGTAAATCCAATCATTATCACCTTTGTTTTCATTCTTCATTGTTACCGTAACTGTTTTAGTCTTACCCAAGACACCGTTGATACTATTTGTTACGTTCACGGATAATCCATTGTCCGTCCCATCAGCAAATATAACATTTGGTGTCGTTTGAAAAACAAGAGGCAGTGCTAATACTGATATCAATATTAAAATAAACCCTATTATCTTATTTTTCTTAATTACTTTCATCAATGATTCCTCCTAAAATTTTTGCCTTATTTTCGTTTTTCAATATTAAACTTTTAGATGCCACAAATTTTGTCTTTACTAATTTTTTATTATAACAATTCATTCTGAACAAATTCTAAACAAAGGCATGTTTTTAAAAGGTTTTGTTGAATTTTTTTAAAAATAGATTGCTTTTTACCAACAAATACGTTGAATCTTCATTATTTATGACAAAGATATCAAATATCATATAATTTTTAGCATTTGTACATTTAATTTGCTTATGATAATTACTAACATAATTCTTTTTTAAGTATTTTAGATTATTTTCGAAGAAAAGCTGAAATCGAAGAATTTTGAATAGATTGTCTGAAACATATTGTAGGGGTAGCTCTCTGCCGAAGTACTATAGTAAGCACTGTACAAAAATAGACAAATAAATATTAGAGCTTAAAGGTAAAAGTATGTTATAATCTTAAATGGTTACTGGTTTTAAAATCTTTTGTCATGGTAAATATGGCAGTATTTTTACTAAAACTTGAAAGGAGAGGGGTATTTGAACATACTTTTGCAAAAACTAAAAGAAGTATCCCTATCTGTTTTACCTGTTACAGCTTTAGTTGTTGTATTGAGGTTTACAGTAATCCCCATAGAAACAAATATGTTTATAAGATTTTTGATAGGTGCCGTATGTGTTACTTTGGGTCTGGGAATTTTTCTTTTTGGTGCCCATATAGGTATTGTAGAAATCGGAGGTCTTATGGGTGAAACCATATTTAAGACGAATAAAATGTATCTGGTCGGAATTCTTGGTTTTATACTGGGTTTTCTTATAAATGCGGCAGAACCTGACCTGCAGATATTGGCTAGACAGGTAGGCATGGCGACGGGCGGTGTTGTACCGGGTTTCCTTTTTCTTATCGTTGTTTCCATAGGTGTAGGATTTTTGGTGGCAATAGGTCTTATAAGGATTATTAAAGGTTTTCCTTTAAATAAAATATTTAGTTTTTCGTATTTTATAATACTTATTCTAGGCCTCTGGGCTTCGGAAGAATTTCTTGCTTTTTCAGTAGATGCATCAGGAGCTACGACCGGGTCTATGACAACCCCCTTTATACTGGCCTTGGGTTATGGTGTATCCCGACTAAAAGGCGGTAAGACAACAGAGGAAGACAGCTTTGGCATGGTTGGCCTTGCATCCGCAGGTCCAATAATCGCGATATTAGCAATGGGAATAATTAAGAAACTGAAGCATATGGAAGTATATATGGAGGCTTTTACACCGAATGTAGGTATTTTAGGGCCTTATATGGAAGCAATTCCCCAGTTTTTAAAGGAATCCATATATACTATATTGCCTTTGCTCACTTTATTTTTGATTTTTGATAAATATAGGTTTAAACTTAGTAAAAAGCATAAGAGCTCTATTTTAAAAGGATTATTATTTTCTTTTATCGGCCTTGCTTTATTTTTGGTAGGGGTTAATGCCGGGTTTATGGAAGTAGGAAGAGTGTTGGGTGAAAGTATAGCTTCATACCATCCCCGGGCCTTACCTATTATCGGTTTTTTATTAGGAATGGTGATTGTATTAGCCGAACCCGCAGTATATGTACTCACTGAGCAGGTGGAAGAAGTTACTGCCGGACATATAAAAAGAAAGGTTATTTTAGTCACTTTGTCCATAGGTATTGCTTTTGCTGTATGTGCTTCTATGTTGAGAATTATGATACCGGCTCTGAAACTCTGGCATTTCCTATTGCCGGGATTTGCTTTTGCCGCTTTTCTCTCTTATAGGGTACCCCCCATATTTGTAGGTATTGCTTATGACTCGGGTGGAGTAGCCTCGGGGCCCATGACAGCTACTTTTATTTTGGCCTTTGCCCAAGGAGCTGCCAATGCCATACCATCGGCTAATGTGCTGATAGATGGTTTTGGTGTTATCGCTATGGTAGCTATGACCCCTTTGGTTGCCATACAACTTTTGGGAATACTATTTAAAATTAAAGCCGGTAAAAAGGAGGTTTTAAAACATGAAACAAATTAAAAAAAACTATATACTGTTCAGTTGTATTTTAGACTTTGGAAAAGGCAGCAAAGCATTGGAACTATCGAAGGATTTCGGGTGTTACGAAGGAACTATTTTTTTAGGCAGAGGTACGGTAAGTGCTGATTGGTTAAATATTTTGGGCGCTTTAGATGTTAGAAAAGAAATATTTATAACGATTATTGATGAAAAAAAAGAAGATGAATTATATGAGACAATAACAAAACAGTTTAATCTAGATAAGCCCGGCCACGGTGTTGCTTTCTCAATGCCACTAAAATATTGTATAAAACCAAATGATTTAAAATCTGAATCCAATAAAGAAATGAGAGGTGTCAATAAAATGAATTATGAATGTATCTTTACTATTGTTGACAAGGGCTTGTCCGAAGATGTATTGGAAGCAGCGGAATCTGCCGGTTCAACGGGAGGAACGGTAATCCACGGAAGAGGCACCGGTACGCAGGAAAAAGCGGTATTGTTTAATATTAAAATTGAGCCGGAAAAGGATATAGTCATGATATTATCAAAAACCGAAAAGGCGGAATCCATTGTTGATGCAATAGATAAAAGGTTGAATATTAACGAACCCGGTCGCGGCATTATATTCGTTATGGATGTAAATAAGGCTATTGGTTTATACAAGGATTAGCCCTTCATATTTATCAAACTCGCCTTTACCGCCATATTTCTTCCCAATTCTTTAGCTTTATACATAGCTAAATCAGCTAAGTTTATAAGGTCTTGGGGCTCGTTGTTTTCATTTGGAACCACTGCCGAAACACCTAAACTTACTGTAATAACAGAGTCTATGCCTTTATTTTCTATACCTAAATCTTCTATGCTTTTCCTTATTTCTTCAGCTATTATCGTAGCTCCTTCTTCTGTTGTATTATATAATAAAACTACAAACTCCTCTCCACCGAAACGTGCAATAAAGTCTCCGGGACGTTTTAAAGTATTTTTTATTACTTTAGCAACAATCTTCAAGCATTCATCACCTGCTAAATGTCCATAGGTATCATTAAATATCTTAAATTTATCAATATCTATCATTATTAGCGCCAAAGGCTGATTTTCTCTCCTACTAATTCTCCAACTTTTTTTGAATGTTTCATCAAAACATCTTCTATTTGGTACACTTGTGAGTCCATCAATAGCTGAGATCTTCGCTAATTCTTCATTGGCTTTTTGCAGCTTTTCATTTGCATCATTTAGTTCACGTGTTCTTTTCTTGACGCTTAATTCAAGGCTTTTAGTAAGCTTTTTAAAACTGATTATCCAATATGTTGTCAGAAACACGATTACAATCAATGAGATAATGATTATATATAAAAAAATGTTCCTAACCCTTTCCTCAGTATAATAAACAATTTTCTTTCCTTGCCATTTATCAATTATTTCTGCCATGGAACCATCGGCTTTTATTTTTTTTAATCCCGTATTTATTTGATTAAGCAATTCTACATTACCTTTTTTAACTGCCATTCTGGAATATCGTATCTCAATAGGGTCTTCCGCAATAGCTATATCTTTTATTTTACTCTTGGCAAGTTCATACTCCCCTACCCATTTATCCACAACAATAGCATCAAGTTCCCCTGATTCTATCATTTTAAACCCGCTATACCAATCCTTAATAATAACCAGATTAATCCCGTAATAACTTTTTAATAGATAATAAGGATAACCCCCGGCTTCCACTCCCACTTCCTTGTCTTTTAAATCCGCAGCATTATTTATATAGTTATTTCCGCTTTTTTTAAATATACAAAATTCGGACTTTAATATAATATCAGAAAAATCAAAAATTTTCTCTCTTTCCGGACTTGGATTGATATGAATAATCCCATCAACTTCTCCCAGTTCCACCTTCTTTTGTGCTTCTTCCCAATCCATTGCCTTGACTTCAACATTATGCCCTGCTTTTTTACATATCGCTTTAGCTATATCAACCATTACACCTTTGGCTACACCATTTTCCTCATAAACAATAGGGGCAATATTCCTATTGCCTAAAAATATTAATGTATCTTCACCATTATCCGAATATACAAGTAATACTGAAAAACACAGTAACAATACAATTACTATTAAAATAGATATCATCATCTTGTTTCTGTTAAGCTTCCTTTTCATTCCATTCCGCTCCGCTCTATCATTATATCTAAATACTTTCGAATTAAATATTGAATGTTTATATGATATCACCTGTCATAGCTTTCCAAACCGCTCTATTTAATATTTTTAGTAATAAATTGACTTATTATATTCTTTTATAGTTCGTTAACCTTTTTGATTATCCTCTATATTTGTAAAAAATAATAAAATGAAATAATTTAAACAAGCAGTCCGCAGTTCCTTTTTAAAACTTTTTTTCCTCTCCAACTAAAGGCTCGATTACCATATTTCTTTTCAAAATTCTTGTGAGATATATTATTTATTTCTTTACATTCAATATTGTAAATAAGGTTTGTTCTGAATTCCTCAATTGGTGTTTTAGCTATATTTTTATTATGCGGGCATACATCTTGACATGCATCACAACCCCATATCAAAGGATTTTTTCTTAATATATCAATTTCTCTTAACTCTAATTCACCTTTTTTCTGAGTTAAATAAGATTTACACTTCAAGGGATTTATTGTACCATCGCCTGTAATACATTGACCCGGGCAATTATCTATGCATTTATAGCATTTCATACATATTCTATCATCGGGCTTATCAGGTTCAAAGGGATAATTATTTAATATATATCCTATAAATACGTAAGAACCATATTTATTATTAATAATGTGACCATTTATACCCCGAAAACCTAAACCCGCTTTATAAGCCAAATACCTATCATTTAACGGACCTGTATCCGCATAGGTTTTATAATCGAAGTCTTCTATATTTTTACTTAAGTATTCACAGATTATCTCAAGCTTTTTCTTGATTATAATATGATAGTCAGAAGAATATACATATTTTGATAAATTAGCACCTTCAAAAGTCCCGACGTAGTAAGGGAAAAGACATACAATTATGGATTTAACGTTCGGCATTGTTAAAGTCGGATCTATTATTTTTTCAAATTCTTTTTCTTCAAAACCGATTAAATGACCTTTATAGATTTGTTTCTTCCATACATGGCCAAGATCTTCATAAGGCCCGGTACTTGCTATTCCCATATACTCAATATCATTGGCTTTACAAAAACCGACAAGTTCTTTTTTCATCTGAACTTCTCCACTTTTTTATGTTTATCCTACCATATCAAAGTTCTTAAATAATAGCAAATAAATATTTCGCTCTAAGTAAACAGTTGCATGGTTACTTAGAGCGAAACGAAAAATCTTATTATCCGTCGAAAGATCCTTCGGCTAAAGCCTCAGGATGACATGTAAATAGAAGGGGCCTCAGGATGACACGTGAGTAGAAAAGGCCTCAGGATTATAAATTGTATGACCTCGGGATGACACCCCCGAAATTGTCACTCTGAGCGATAGCGAAGAGTCTTATGCCTCGATGGAAAAATTCTTCACGCTATCTTCGGGCAGTTGATAATAGTCCATACGCTGCTAGGGTCATTTCTATGGGCTCAAGAAGATCTTTCGGCTAAAGCCTCAGGATGACATGTAAATAGAAAAAGCCTCAGGATGACATGTAAATAGAAAAAGCCTCAGGATGACACGTAAATAGAAAGGGTCTCACTTATTTTTTATGAAATATCCTATAGCAAAACCGATGCCTAAAATTACTATAGTATAGATTATAACCGGCA
>CAYXUX010000047.1:0-14083 GCA_964468275.1 uncultured Clostridiaceae bacterium | reverse complement strand
GCATCCGTCGAAGGGAACCATAAGGTTCCCTAGCGAAAAAAAGTGGCGAAGCCACATTTTTTATTAGGAGGAATTAAAATGAAGTTTAACGCTAATAAGCTTGCAAAGATGGGTATGCTTTCAGCTCTGTCAATAATACTTATGATGCTGGTGCGGTTTCCTATTATACCTGCAGCTCCATTTCTTGAATATGAGCCAGCTGATGTACCTATATTAATTGGAACATTTCTTTATGGACCCATTGAAGGACTAATAATCACCATTGTTGTTTCAGTAATTCAAGCTCTTACGGTTAGTTCCCGAAGTGGGTGGATTGGAGCTGTGATGCACATTGTTGCAACCGGTAGTTTTGTAATTATTGCAGGCTGGATATATAAGAGAATTCATACGTTAAAGGGAGCAATTATAGCCTTAGTAGCAGGATCTTTTTCTATGACAGTGGTAATGGTTGGCTTGAATCTTTATGTAACACCGAAGTTTCTTAACACACCGGTTGAAGTTGTAATTGGTTTACTGCTGCCTGCTATTATTCCATTTAATCTGATTAAATCTTTTGGGAATTCTTTAATCGTTATGTTGGTTTATAAATCAATAGGTCGCATACTCAAAATTCCGCAAAAGAAAACCAATCATTCGTTTAAGTAGCAAGGATTTGAGGTTAATATATGAACTGTTCACGTATGAGAGACTTAAAAAAATAGTTCTGTTGTGTTCTATAGAACTACAACACTAAAAAGGTGGCTTGCACCACCTTTTTTTAAAAAAATTTGTAGCTTATACTTGCTTTTTCACTTTGCAATTCTAGAATGAAAGGTTGCCAACACTGCTAGTTTTGCTAGAAATGCTCAATGCAGATTCTTCTTCTTTATTCAATTCAGGAATTACAATACCTTTTATGATATAATGCAAAGTCCCAGCTGGAACATTGACTTTTACTTTCTCATTTGCTTTTTTGAGCAATAAAGCCTGACCAAGGGGGGACAAACAGGACGCATTATCTGCATCTACTTGACTATAAGCAGAATACGGGGCTGTCACTAAATATTTATAAGTTTCATCATCTTCAATATCATAAACAGTTACAATACTTCCGATAGTCACAAAAGGACAAGAACTATTACCTTGCGCTGACACTTTTGATTCATCAATTATAGAATTTATTGTGGAAATATAGCTATTAATAAAAGATTCAAAGTTATTTCCTTCGATAATATCATCTGAGTAATGTTTTTTCAAAACCGAATCTTTAATCTTATCTATTTCGGCTATATGCTCCAATAAATAGTCGCGAACACCCTTTGTGAGCCTAATAATACTCATTATTTTCACCCTTTTGCAAATATTTAATACTTAATGGAATTGATACAAAATACAATAAAGGCATCCGACAGTCTTTCTGCGAAATACCTTCTTCATATATACTAACATAATTGTAAAGTGAAGTCAATAGTGGATAAGCATAACATTTAATAACACTGGGTATATTAAATAGCTCAAGTGAAAATTAATTACAAATAATGGGGAAAAATACCATCGATTAATAAGCTTAAGCACCTTTAATCCGCTTTTTGAATAATTTACAATGATATGTGTGTAACAAGCGAACAGGATAATTATTTTTTTAAAAAACCAATTGTTTTTTTTGTGTTGCTTAAGACCCATGTGAACAGAAACGTCTTTAGTTACCTGTGAACAATAACTGTCTTTAAAAAGCGGATTGAAGTAAAGTACATTTACTCTTTCAAATAATACAGACATCTGGTAAAATGATTACAAGACTGGATGATCTTTATAAATAGTCAAATAAATAATCAAAGCAAAAACTTAAGAAAGGAAGTGCAGGGGACTTGAGCATACGTAAAGCAATTTTTCCCGTCGCTGGAAGAGGGACAAGGTTCTTACCAGCCACAAAGGCACAGCCCAAAGAGATGCTGCCTATTGTTGATAAACCAACAGTTCAATATGGTGTAGAAGAAGCAATAGATTCGGGTATCGAAGGAATTATAATGGTCACAGGACGTAATAAAAGAGCAATGGAAGACCACTTTGATATATCTTATGAATTGGAGGAAGAGCTTAAAAAAGGCAATAAGACTGATCTTTTAAGACTTGTTCAGGACATTTCAGCAATGGTAGACATACATTATATAAGACAAAAAGAGTCAAGAGGTTTGGGGCACGCTATCTTGTGTGCACGGTCCTTTATAGATAACGAGCCTTTTGCAGTTTTACTGCCCGATGACCTCATAGTTTCTAAAGTTCCATGCCTAAAACAACTGATTGAAGTCTACAAAGAATACAGGACAACAGTAATCGGAGTTCAAAAGGTTCCGGCAGAAGATGTTTCAAAATATGGTATTGTTAGCTGTAAGCAGGTAGATGATAAGGTATACAAGATTAATGACTTAGTAGAAAAGCCTGAACCTGATAAAGCTCCTTCCAACATGGCTATTATTGGAAGGTATATAATTACACCTTCAATTTTTGAACACATAGAAAATACAGAGCCTGGAAAAGCTAAGGAAATCCAGCTTACCGATGCCCTAAAAAGCCTTATGCATAATGAAGCAATGTATGCATATGAATTTGAAGGAAAGCGCTTTGATGTAGGAGATAGGATTGGATTTCTGCAGGCAAATGTAGAGTTTGCATTGCATAGGGATGATTTAAAAGAAGAGTTTGCAAATTACCTGAAGGAAATTGTAAAGACTTTATAAGTAAGGGATTTTATCAAAAGGTTTACTGCTATTTTTTGCAAAAACCCATCTGAACCCTTGCTTATGAATGATTTATGCTAAAAACGTTAAATAGCAGATATTGGATGTGTTTTGGACTAAAAAATTAATTTGCCAGTTTTATGAATAATCTTTGATTTGTTTAGAGAATAATACCTATAAATATAAAATTTACAGGTATTATTTTTATGAAGAAAATTAATGTTTTATTTATTACACTTTTAATCTTGATATTTAAT
The DNA here is from genome assembly GCA_964468275.1 of uncultured Clostridiaceae bacterium. Taxonomy (GTDB): domain Bacteria; phylum Bacillota; class Clostridia; order Lutisporales; family Lutisporaceae; genus JAAYKT01. Next base: position 11,109 of record CAYXUX010000047.1, on the reverse strand, counting down.
GTGGTGCTGGTGTATTCGGTAGTCGGATATATTGTGGATGGCACTATGTGGGTATTTCCTGATGAAAGCTTGGTAAAAAGAGAATATGTATCACCTGAAGATCCAATGGTGCAGGATAAATTGGATATATTATCAGATCAAGATAAAAGTGTAGATAACACTTTCAAAACTGAAGTACTTTCAGAAAACTTACAAAACAATATGCCAGAACCATTAGAGCGTATCACAAGTTATGGAATAGCTTCATATATAAAAAATATAAGCTCTGCTAAGAAGATGGCTGCTTTTGCTATAATTAGCAAGATGGGATCTGATAATATAAACCAAATTATCAGTATTATTGAGGATGGCATTAGTGTGGAGGAATTGAGAGAAATAATAGCGATCATGTCAGATTGCCTGACAGAAGAGGATATCAATATTCTTTCAGATATTATCTTTGACAAATAAAAGCCTAAGGGACTTTCCATGTTGTGATTATTCCCCCAAAAGTAAGTTGAACTAACCTCACATACAATATATACTGTAGAAAGAAGCACTATAACACTATATATTGTATGCGAAGGTCAACTAATATACTTTTTGGGGTATTAATCATTGAATAAGAAAGCATACTTTCTTATTCAATGATAGAGCCACCAAGGATAGGATGGTTATTCTACTTCTTCTATTGAATATTGTTGCTTGCCAAGTCCTTTCTTTTCTAGCTCATCTAGCTGTATGAAGGGGTTTTTATGATGAACCCTTTCAAAAAGATGACCTTGTATGCCAAGCTCTGTTCCTTGAGGTATTGTCCCGGGAATGAAGTTTTCAAACTTGATTGCATCAAGACTTGCCCTTTCTATGGCAACGATATCTTCTGATGCCATAATTCCTATGTCAGGAACAAGCGGAGGCAGCGAAAGTCCCCAGCAATCGCATAAAGCAGTTATGTTTGTAAGGAAATTAATATAGAATACATGCCCGGGTTTAAAGGTATTAAGAACCGTTTCGGTACATAGTGCCATTCCTTTTTGGAAATCTACATAACTTGTATTATCAAGCTTTATGGCTCCGGTTGGACATACCTTTACACAATGCTGACAGTAGGTGCAGTTGTGATAAAAAATCTTGTATTTGCCATCTTTAAAACTGTTAGCATTGTGATTGCAGTTATCTATACAATGTTCACAGTGGATACACAAATCCTCGTTCCACTCAAGACCGCCTTCAAGACCATGGATTTGTCTTCTTGTCCGGTCTGTAACGCAGCCCATTGCAATGTTTTTGCATGCTCCGCCATATCCACAGGCACCATGACCTTTTACATGGGAAAAGTCAATCATTACTTCTGCATCATGGATGTAGCCAGCGACATCTACGTTCTTAAAAGTTTTAAAGTCTACATGTTTTTCATAATAATACTTGCCTGTTACACCGCAACAATAAACTATTGGAACACCAAGAAAATTTTCTGTGTAGCCTCTAACCCCTGCATCCCTTACTGTCTGATCGGTTATATAGACTTTTGCACCATATTCTTTTAGTTTATCAACTAAAATTTTTACAAATAAGGGGTGAATTGTAGTGTACCCTACGTTGCGTCCTACATGCATTTTAATAGCGGTCAGCTTGTCTTGTACTACATCTTTTAAATTCATCTTGTCAATCAGCCGCTCAAATTTCTTTGGCAATGTTTCGTTCGCATGATATTTGTTATATTTTACTGAAGAGAAAAGTACTTTAGAATCCATAATTGACCTCCTACTGTTATTTAAAATTATAATTCATTAGATAAACATCATCTGTCTATCTTGAAAAACTAATTACTAGTTCATAATTATATCATGAATTTCAAAACAATTGCATATTATCTCTCTTGTTGACATGACAAGGTATAGTTTGATATGATTTTGCCTAAAGAGTCAGTATTCAAAGGATTTAAGAGTTTTTAGAAAGTATCTTTATATCTAACACTGGCTTTGTTAGTTCACAAAATAGATCTAATAGAAATAATATAATTAAGGTGATAATTTTAATGATAACCGAATCAGTTTTAGACTTAATTGGAAGAACTCCGATTATAAATCTTTACAAGTTAACAGGGGCAAGCATTTTTGCCAAAGCAGAATTTTTAAATCCCGGAGGTAGTATAAAAGACCGCATAGCCAAATTCATGATTGAAGAAGCCGAAAGGCGGGGCGAGCTTAAGCCGGGCATGACTATAATGGAACCTACTTCAGGAAATACAGGCATAGGGCTGGCATTGGCAGGAACCCAAAAAGGTTATAAGGTAGTAATAGTGATGCCTGAAAATATGAGTGAAGAAAGAAAAAAAATAATTGCTGCATTTGGGGCGGAGCTAATACTTACACCTTCTGAAAAAAGTATTAGCGGTGCAATTGATGAAGTAAATAGTCAGGTTGAAAAAAATAAGAATATATTTGTACTCCAACAATTTGAAAATCCTGATAATCCGAAAGTTCACTATCTTACAACAGCACCGGAAATATGGGAACAGCTTAACGGAAATATTGATATCTTTGTATCTGGGTTGGGAAGTGGTGGAACCTTATGCGGAGTTGGGAAATATCTTAAGGAAAAAAACCCTGCATGCATAGTTGCTGCTGTCGAACCTAAAAATGTTTCTGCACTTTTGGGGCATGAACCAGGTTTACACAAGATACAGGGTATTGGAGATGGTTTTGTACCACCTGTACTAGATACGTCTTTAGTGGATGAAGTGGTGGAGGTATCTGATGATGATGCAGTTGATACCGCACGAAAGCTTGCCAAAGTCGCCGGTGCGCTTGTTGGAACATCTTCGGGGGCAAATGTATGGGCGTCACAACAGATGGCTGAAAAGTACGGCAAGGATAAAGTGATTGCAACTATATTGGCGGATAGGGCGGAACGTTATTTTAGCACGGCTTTGATATAAATCGGAAAAAGACCCGCACTACGCTTGAAAAGATAGCAGGTTATGAGGCTTGGGAAGCCATGCAACTCTTTATGAGAAGCTTTGACTATTACAAATTTTAAAAGCCATATTACAAGAATTTAAGATATTCGATATTGCTAATACCTAAATAAAAGGAGAACCTTTGGTTCCCCTTTTATTTAGGTTGTTAAGCGAAGTCTGCAACCAAAAGTGAGAGAGGCTTGATGTCCCCCGAGCTCTTAATTATGCTCCTCTGTGGGAATTTTGTTAAGTAACCATTCTTGCGGCTTGATGTCCCTAAGCTTTTACTCATTTATAATTGTTTTTAGTTCATAAGTAACCTCGTCATTTTGTACCGTTACCAGAATAAACTTAGCAAATTCGGTATTGTCGGGTGCAATTCCTTCCTGGTCTAGACCGGCTGTGAATAAATATTTCACTCCATTTTCATTGTAACTCATATTTGATTGTCCCTTTTGGAAAACCCATATTTTTTTCCCTTGATTTACCGTATAATCAGAAAGTATTTGCGAAAACAAGTCAGATTCATATTTATCATTAAAGTTTTCCAAGCCGTGGGGAAGGAATATAAAGATATTTTGTCCTGGTGCAGTCTCAAGTTGATTTAAAAACCAGTGCCATTGCTGTGGATCAGTTGACCGTAATCCGTTTTTTGACATATCAAGTTGAATGAATCTACTATCTTTTATGTCATGAGATTGCCATCCTGAACTGGTAGAAATTAAAGGAATAACCAGTTTGCTTTTAATATCATCAGGTACTGAGCCAACAATAGCAGTCGCCTGAAGATATTTGTTTATTCTTTCAAGATAACTTTTTTGCAGCACCCTTTCCAATAAATTTGAAGGTTCTCTTGAAATTCCGAACACTGAAAACCTAAAGGAATGATCATTTTCAATAAAATCAACACTTTTTAAGTCATCATCCTTAACAATAAAGTCATCCGGAATTGATACCGCTTCGGATGAGGAGCCTGAACTTACGCTTAAATCATCAATATATATAGTTCCCATGTCGGGTATATCATTTATTTGAGCAACATAAATTCTTTCCAGCTTAGCAGGTGCATTGATCTCATCAAGAGAAGCTTCAACATATTTCCAGCCTGTGAAATCCTTCAACCGATCTGCAAAAGTAATATAATGCATTTTTCCAGATGTATCACGCACCATTGCGCGAAGCCAGCTGTCGTTAGGCCTTACGTTGTATACCCACATACCGATAATTTTTGTATCAGGTTCCAGTGCTATGCCGTTTTCATAGTACATATACGCCGCTCTAGTACCTTCGGTGCTTTCGGAAAAATCATAGGAAAGTTTTCCGGAATAATTGCCCGAATGGCTTTGCTCATTTGAAATCTCATAACCACCTTCAAGTCCTGAAGGATATGAAAGAAAAACAGCATTGGGTTTTTCAAAATTATCTATATATTTGAATGTTTCCGATTCAACTGAAACAGCGCAATTTGCACTTAAATCGCCCAGTGAGGCTTGGATGTAGCCCATACCCTGACCCAATGAAGTGAAAAGCCCGCTTTCAATAGTACCAATATTACCGTGAACTGTCCAAGTAATGTCATTAGGATTTAAATAGGCGTGGAAACCATCCTGATCCTTACCGTCGATGATAAGCTGCATTTTTGATCCTGACTGCATTCTAGTAAATTTTTCATTTAGCATTAGCTGTACAGGAAAATCCAAAACATTTATTTTGTATTCACCTGAAACTCCATCAACCGCTGCTTTAATTACCCCAGCACCTGCTGACGTAGGTATAAAAGTATTTTCGGTAAAGATGCCTTCAACCCCTTCAACACTCCAAGCGATTGAATTTCGATCTACAGAGACAGGATTGTGGTACTGGTCATACCCTTTTACAGTTAGTTGTCTTGTAGTGTTTATAAAAACATTAGAATCCTCTAATTCTACTATCAGACCATCAAGGGGTGATTGTGGTGCAGCAGAAAATACTCCAAGAGCTGTAGATATTTTCCTTTCAAAGCCACCACTCGGACTATTAGTAACATTAAGCTCTAGTGTGCCTGGTTTTCTTGCAACCATTGTTGTAGATCCGCCGCCATCCATATTAATTGCATTAAATGCTCCCAATTCCAGCATAAGAGATGCCATTTCCTGTTGAGTAAGACCAATACTTTTATTTTGTCTTCCATCTACTGTTACAAGAAGAAGCTGGTTTCCGTCTTTTGTGCTGCCTATAGCAGTTCGGGGATGGCGACCGGAAATATCAAAAGAAAATTTTGGTGGTATAACACCTTCGTGAACAAGTATTGCACTACCACTTATAGCGGTTTTTATACTCTTCCAGTCTGGCAGAGTTTGTATATCTAATCCCACTGTTTCTCCGTAAGCTAAATTTGATTTAAGTCTTTGTGCCCCATCTTTTCTGGAAACAATAACAAAACCTTTTTCCGGGATTTCAACTGGTGGCAATCCGGTTCGTACTTCGACTATAACGCCCTTATCGACAATAATTTCAGTCAGATCAGAGTAACGGGAATTTCCTAGTGACATGGCACCCCATCTTCTGTCAAAGACAGTTATGTCACAATAATCATGAATACTTTCTTTGTTATACCCATTAACCGGAAACGATGTCCCATCTATCTTCAAAATACTGACGTTCGTTTTCCAGTAATCATAAAGCAGCTGCCCCGTATGACTAATTGAAAATGTAGCCATAGAGTCGTTATACATGTTAAACTCAGTAGAAGCTGATAAAATTGATCCTGATTTTACAACCATGCCATCAGGATATGCAAACTCAACAGGATTCATAAGGTTGAAAAAGCCACCATTAATCGCAGCTACAGCTCCCCTAGTGGTCGCAAGATTTCTCGCTGTTTCTGTCTTTTTTATTACCGGCTCATTTATAAGTGAATCTATAAGTATGAAAGGATCCTTCAAATCAACTTTCATAATGTTTATGTTCAGCCACCCGTTATTTGTAAAACGTATATTTTTTTCAAGAGTTACACCGGAGGTAATTGTTTCAACCGATGAGGATTCATAAATAGTTTGATCTTTCAGCATATTGTATGCTAAAACAGTACTGGTACCGATATGAATAGTAATTAAAAAAATGAGTAATAAGCATACTAAACTCAAAGTTTTATTTCTTCTTATGTTCATTTATACCGTTATGCAAAACATAGCAATTATTTTGCAGTAACGGATTCACCTCAACTTTCTATGTATTATTAAGTAAGTGTTTTTAATGCTAGTAACAAGTCAAACTTGCTGGGTGCCCTTTGTAATTGTTTATTTTATTGCTATGAGCTTTATTAAAATTTAATAAGGTACATTTATATTGTTAGACTGATATTATTTAAACAAGTTCCGTCTCTCAATATTTGACCTTGTGACTGCTCAAAATATTGCTATCTACAATTACTATGCACCAAGGATAATTGCACATCTTATCTTTCGTCTAATTTTTTAAGGAGGGTGCTCAGGATGCGGAGCATCCGTCGAAGGGAACCATAAGGTTCCCTAGCGAAAAAAAGTGGCGTAGTCCACTTTTTTATATTAGGAACACCTCACTTGTTAAATTAAGTGCATATAATAAAGTTATCTCAATTATAAAGCAAATTGGTATAGGGGTTCAATGCAAAATCATGAAATTATACTGGTAAAGTATACCAGGCGCTACTGTTCAGACACAACTGTTTTGCGAGCAACATCTCTAATACTAGGTGGTTATTACTCAAGAAAAAAGCGTATCTAACCTCGCATAGACAAAACTTTTTGGCATTAACCTTTAATGATTTCATCTTTATTTTGCAAATGACATAAATCGTATTATATTCGAGCATTAGGAGGCATATGATGCAAAACTGAAGCTAAACTAAAAAAAATACTTTATAAGGGTATTGAATAATTATTTTTTATGTAGTAAAATAATCTTTGCGCTTTTAATGGATATCGGGGTGTAGCGCAGCTGGTAGCGCACGTGGTTTGGGACCATGGGGCCGGAGGTTCGAGTCCTCTCACCCCGACCATCAAAGCAATGTGTATAAGAACTCTTTATTAATGCCCCTAAGGGTAACTAACATTTGACATAAGTCGAGGGCTTTAAAAAAAGTGTTCAATATTGGCAGTACAGATATACTTGACAAATATATATATCTGTCTTAAAATAATTGTTATTCTTAAAAAACGTGGTGGGTATAGCTCAGTTGGTTAGAGTGCCAGATTGTGGCTCTGGAGGTCGTGGGTTCGAACCTCACTATCCACCCCACTTATTTTGGGATGTAGCCAAGCCGGTAAGGCACCAGACTTTGACTCTGGCATTTCGTAGGTTCGAGTCCTGCCATCCCAGCCATTTATGACCCATTAGCTCAGTCGGTAGAGCACCTGACTTTTAATCAGGGCGTCCGGCGTTCGAATCGCCGATGGGTCACCACAAGACAGGGGACGGTTCTGTGTCTTGTAAAAAAACAAGACACAGAACCGTCCCCTGTCTTAGACAAGTAATTTGGCCCATTGGTCAAGCGGTTAAGACATCGCCCTTTCACGGCGGTAACAGGGGTTCAAGTCCCCTATGGGTCACCATAAGGCCCGGTAGTTCAGTTGGTTTAGAATGCCAGCCTGTCACGCTGGAGGTCGAGGGTTCGAGCCCCTTCCGGGTCGCCAACTTGTTTAACCATTAGGTTAAATGGAAGAATTTAAATAGCAGTTGATATAACTGCTATTTAGACAAACTAAGGATTTACAAAAGATTTATTCACTAAGCTGGTGTAGCTCAGCAGGTAGAGCAACTGACTTGTAATCAGTAGGTCGGGGGTTCAATTCCGTCCACCAGCTCCATTAGGTGTCCGGATAGTGTCCGGGCACCATGGTAAACAATTTAATATGGAGGGGTTCCCGAGTTGGCCAAAGGGGGCAGACTGTAAATCTGTTGTCACTGACTTCGATGGTTCGAATCCATCTCCCTCCACCAAATTTTAAAAGTTCTTGAATTTCGAGAGCTTTTATTTTTTTATCAGAATAATCACAAGCCGATTTTACCATTCAAAGCTCTCAAATTATATTTTATTACCAACATTAATTTCACATTTAATTTGCATAATAAAATGAAGAATAATAAAAAAAGAAGGATAGATATGAGAACTAAAAGAGTGGTAACAGTTTTTTCTTTTATTATAGCATGGTTATTTTTTGTAACAGGAACTAAAATTCTATCTGACATGAATAGAAGAGTTACTCGTTCTTCTGAGATACAAGAGCATGAATATAAAATAGATAGAGAAAATACGCATGAGCAGATTTCACATAGACAGAGCAGCCTTATAAGTGAAAAGCCTGTAAATTTGTTGTTGCTTGGATTAGATGATGGCGGTAAAAGATGCGACGTGGTAACGCTTTTTAACTGTAATCCTACAGACGGAAAGATCAATATACTGTCAATACCTCGCGACACAAAGGTTTATAGAAAAGGAAACGAGATGAGGTTTAATGCGTTATATGGTTTGGGTTCTGAAGAACAGGTTATAGCTGAAGTGTCTAATATGACGGGTCTGACTATAGATTATTATGTTACCATCGACTTTGCAGGATTTAGGAAAATCATTGATACATTGGAAGGTGTAGCTATAGATGTGCCTATCGACATGCATTACGATGATCCTTTGCAAAACCTACACATACATCTTAGTAAAGGGGCGCAGTTACTTGACGGGAAGAAGGCTGAGCAATATGTAAGATACAGAAAAGGAAATAATAAAATGGAAGGTTATAATGAAGGTGATATTGGTAGGATAAAAGTACAGCAGGACTTTATAAAAGCATTTATTCAACAAAAATTTAAGCTTAAGTATATAGCAAAGGCAGATAAGATCTATAATATTCTTAAAGAGCATATAAAAACCAATATAAACATAAGCGATATCACAAAGTATGTCAGTATAGCTACTAAGCTGGAACTGGATGAGGTGTCAGCATATAGCCTTCCAGGTGAAGTGGAAGATGTTAATTGGTATTTGATATTTGACAAAGAAAAAACTAAAGCTTTGATAAATGAGCACTTTTTTAAATGAATTTGCGTTAATTATTGATGAAGGAAAAAAGTTTATTAGCTGGATGAATTTTATGTGCTTGGATGAAGCTTGGATGCAGCGTTGAGTATTTTGTTATTATATCATGCAATTTCTTCGAAATTCATGATATAATAACAAAACAGCTAAACAAGGGCTAAGTGATTATAAAAAATATGTCGCTTCCTAAAACAGGTGCGTGGATTGAGATATGATATAATAAAAAAAACAATATAGATGAAAATATTAAAACTCCTTTGGGTTGGTGGTTATTGAACAAGTTTTTTATAATTTGGGTCACGTATTCTGTGGTATGAGATTGCTGATATCCGAAGATTCTGTAGGAGCGATAATGATATGATTTTTTTGTAAAGAGGTTTCTATGTTAAGTTGGGAAGATATAATACACGAATGTGAAAACTGTCAAAAATGCAACCTTGCTCGTACAAGAACAAATGTAGTCATGGGCAAGGGAAATGTAAATTCTCGGCTTATGTTTGTAGGTGAAGGTCCAGGAGAGCAGGAGGACAAGCAAGGTCAGCCATTTGTAGGTCCTGCCGGTAAACTGTTGGATTTGTTGCTGGATGCATTAATGTTCAAGAAAGAAGACTACTACATATCTAACATTGTAAAATGCCGTCCCCCTAGGAATCGTGTACCTACCGATGAGGAAGCAATTAAGTGTATGCCTCTTCTAAGAAATCAAGTAAGGTTAATAAGACCTAAAATAATTGTCTGCTTAGGCGCTACAGCTACAAAGTTTTTAATAGACCCAAACGCAAGGATTACCCATATCCGCGGGCAATGGTATGAAAGAAAAGGTTTTTCATTAATGCCTACTTTTCACCCGGCAGCACTGTTAAGGGATGAATCAAAGAAAGTTCTTGTGTGGGCTGATATTAAAAAAGTCAAGCAGAGGTTTAATTCGATATGTTAAATAAAAGTGAAGCGATGCGTCGATTATATAATAAGTACATAGCAGAATTTAATAAAGAGGAAATTGTTCTTGGGAAAGGTAATCTTGATGCTAAAATCATATTAGTAGGTGAGGCACCGGGTAAAGATGAGGTTCGCCTTTTACGACCGTTTGTAGGGATAGCGGGTAAAAACCTTGATGAATTTCTGGATATATTAGAGTTGGAGAGATCTTCGATATATATAACAAACGCAGTAAAATACAGATTATCAAAAATAAATCCGAAGACTGGTCGAGTGATAAATAGACCGGCAACCAAAGAAGATGTTGTAACTAGCAAAGAATATCTTCAAGGCGAAATAAATATTATTAAACCTATATATGTTGTAACATTGGGAAATGTTGCGCTTCGGGCGGTGACTAATGATTTTAATGTAAGTATTGGGGAGCGGCATGGTAGATGCTATACAATAATGAATAATGAAGGATTTACTTTTAAACTTTATCCTCTTTATCATCCTGCAAGTATTATTTATAACAGAAACTTAAAAAGCATATATATAGAAGATATTTTGAGACTCCGTTCACATGTGGTACAATGAGATATTATCATAAGTGGATCATAAATCATAAATAAATTTTTAAAATAAGTTGACAAACCGATAATAGCGTGGTAGTATAAAAAAGCTGTTTTGATAGGCAAATAGGCGCTCAAAGGATTTTGTTTGGTAGCCTTTCATGCAACCACAAAGCTTTCAAAGGAATTATACAACAAAAAGTTATGGGGCATGGTTAAACAAAAGACCAAACAAAATGTACGGCACTTAAAGTTACAATTCACAAACAGGAAACTGGGAGAAAAAACTACTTGACAATCGACAGGACAGCGTGGTAAGATATAAAAGTCGCGCTCATGAGGGAAATATGAGACGACAAAAAAGATGGACCTTGAAAATTGAACAGTGTATGAGTAGGATTTAGTTCAGGTCAAACTGAACAAGATCCAAAGTATAAGGAACTCGTCAATTAGGATTTTTGCTAAAGCAAGAATCCAACCAGAATTGAAATAATTCCAAGTAAGTAATAAAACGTTAGCAACGTAAAAGAGCAAAGACAAGTCTTTGTTTAAATTATAAAGTTTAAGCAGAGAGTTTGATCCTGGCTCAGGACGAACGCTGGCGGCGTGCCTAACACATGCAA
>CAYXUX010000046.1:0-14126 GCA_964468275.1 uncultured Clostridiaceae bacterium | reverse complement strand
GCACAAAATCAAATAATTAATAAATAAAACTGATATAGCATCGCAAAGAGGGATGATTCTTGCGTGCTGCATGCAGCACGCAAGAATCATCCCTCTTTGTAATGTATAAGAATTTTTCTCTTTATGTTATAATTGTTATGATATCGAGTAGTAATGCTTTAAATTATACATATCATATTTTAAATAATTGTAAAGAGGTGCCAAAATGAATCGTATTGAAAAAAGAATTGCTATAGACAAACTTATTATCCTTTTAATATTTAAAGAAATAGACTTTCCCCTTTCTAAACCACAAGTAACTGATATTGTTTTGCAAAATAATTTGATGAACTATTTTGATATGCAGCAATATTTGCTAGAACTTGAAGAGTCAGATATGATTAGAAAAATTGATAATAAAGAATTATATACATATACCCAAAAAGGGGATAAGACACTTTGCGGTCTAATATCCGGTATTCCAAAAAATACTGTAGCGTTAATAAAAAAATATGCAATAAATAACAAAGATAAAATCAAATTAGAAACTCAGGTATTTGCAAATTACATCAAAAAAAGTGATGTTGAATACATAGTTATATTAAAGGTCGTTGAAAATGATATTATCCTGATTGAGCTGAAACTAAACGTCGTATCAGCAGAACAAGCTAAACAAATATGTGCAAAATGGAAACAATCGTATTTCCAGGTATATGATAAAATTATAGATATATTAATTAAATAACTTATATGCTTCGCCTATTAAATATAGTGACCCTGCAATGCAAATAACTGAATTTTCCGTATAATTTTTAACAGCTGTCTCTACCGCTTTTTTTAATAAAGGTTCAACCTTAACATTAGAGCAATACCTCCCGGCTTCCACTGCCAATTCCTCAGCTTTTAAAGCCCTATCGCTTATCGGTTCCGTAGCTATAAACAATTTAGCTGCGGATGCCAATATTTCTAAACTTTTATCATGTTCTTTATCTTTTAACATGCCCATAACTAAAATCAATTCTTTATTTTCAAAATACTTTTTTAGTGCCAGTGATAATGCTAGCACCCCATCTGCATTATGTGCCCCATCTATAATTATCAAAGGATTACGTGAAATTATATTAAACCTGCCTATCCATTTTGTTTTATAGATTCCCTTTTTAGCATTTAACTCACTGATTTTAAACCCTAAATCATTAAGCAATATAGATGCGGTAAAAGCTACTGTCGCATTTAATACTTGGTGATCACCCAAAAGAGGTATTTCGATATCTCTATATCTTATTCCATTAAATGCATAATCAATGGATTGGAAATCCATGCTGAAACTATTAAAAGTAATATCTTCCTTCTTTACATTTATCAATCTACTATTTCTTTTTTCACATATTTCTTTTATCACCCGCTCTGCTTCAACATATCTTTGCGGATACAGAACTGTTATACCGTTATTTTTAATAATACCTGCCTTTTCGTATGCAATTTTATCTATCGTATCTCCCAATATATCCATATGGTCATAATTAATCGATGCGATAATTGAAATTATGGGATCTAATACGTTAGTTGCATCATATCTGCCGCCCAAACCCACTTCTATTATCCCAATATCAACTTTCTTATCTTTAAAATATAAAAAAGCCAAGGCTGTTAACACCTCAAATTGGGAAGGGATTTCTCCGATTTTTAGCTTTACTAAATCTATTTTTTCTTTTAAAAATGTCACATATTTTGCAAAGTCTATCTCACTGATAGAGTTACCATTTATTAAATATCTTTCAGTGATATTAATTAAATGTGGGGAAACGTAAGTACCCACCTTATAATCTGATTCTTTGACAATACTTGAAAGCATAGCTGCAATTGAGCCTTTTCCGTTTGTACCTGCTATAAGAACAGTTTTCAAATCTTTATGCGGGTTACCTATTAAATCCAATAGATTATTAATTCTATGCAAACCCGGATTAAATCCACCTTTTAATTTTAAGTCTACATATTTTATTGCATCTTCATAATTCATTTTTCATACCTCATTTACTTATTTCGTCTAATCGTTTTGTCACTTTATCCATAAGTTCTAAATATTTTTCTTTCTTTTTTCTTTCCTCTTTTACTATATTTTTCGGGGCCCTTTCAATAAATTTCTTATTATTTAATTTTGATTCTACCCTTTTTAATTCATTATCCAATTTTTCCTTTTCTTTACTTAACCTTTGAATTTCTTTATCTTTATCAATCAATTCATAAACAGGAAGATATATCTCAACGCCTTCGATAATGGCCGAAACCATATCTTTCGGGATACCTGTTTTATCATCCTGTATTATTACTTCCGATGAGTATCCCAGTTTTTTAATATATGTCTTTCCTTCAATGATCGCATTTTTTAAAAACTTATCATTTACAACTATAAAGGTTTTAGCTTTCTTTGAAGGTACCACATTCATTTCAGAACGAATGTTCCTTATAGCTTTTATCACATTCATAATTACTTCCATACTTTTCTCTTCATGTAATGCTTCCAAATCCGTCCTATATTCCGGCCATTTACTAATAACAATTGATTCGCTGCCAATTGGCAAATGTTGATATATCTCTTCAGTAATAAATGGCATATAAGGATGCAATAGCTTCAAAGAAGTTGCCAAAACATACACCAAAATTGATTGCGCTGTCTGTTTCGATGGCTTATCTTCACCATAAAGCCTATCCTTAACCAACTCAATATACCAATCACAAAACTCAAACCAAATAAAATCATACAGCTTCTGGGCTGCAATCCCCAGTTCAAATTTTTCCAGATTATCCGTTACTTCTACTATTAGTTTATTTAACCTGCTAACAATCCATTTATCGGCAATAGTACTATATTCGTTGTGTTCGCCTAATTCATTTTCACAAGAAACACCTTCTGTATTCATTAAAACAAAGCGTGAAGCATTCCAAATTTTATTAGCAAAATTACTAAAAGCATCTACTCTTTCCCAAAAAAACCTCATATCATTGCCCGGGGAATTCCCAAAAACTAGATTGAATCTTAATGCATCCGCTCCATATTTATCTATAACTTTTATGGGATCTATGCCGTTACCTAGGGACTTGCTCATTTTCCTGCCTTCCGAATCCCTAACAATTCCATGAATATAAACATGTTTAAATGGTTCTTTACCTATATTTTCAACGGATGAGAAAATCATTCTCGCAACCCAGAAAAATATAATATCATAACCTGTTACTAAGACACTGGTTGGGAAAAAGTATTTAAAATCTTCTGTTTCTTCCGGCCAGCCTAAAGTAGAAAACGGCCAAAGTGCAGAACTAAACCATGTATCAAGAGTATCTTCATCTTGTTTCATATTTTTACAGCCGCATTTTGGACACTCACTTGGTTCTTCTTCGCTGACAATTATTTCACCGCAATCCAAACAATAATAGGCAGGAATTCTATGCCCCCACCATAGTTGTCTGGAAATGCACCAATCCTGTATGTTTTCCATCCAATTATAATATATTTTTGTAAACCTATCCGGCACAAATTTAACCTTTCCCTCTTTTACAATTTCAATGGCAGGTAAAGCTAAAGGTTTCATCTTTACAAACCATTGTTTTGAAAGAATAGGCTCGATAACAGTATTACACCTTTGACAATGACCAACACTGTGCTCATGTTCTTTAATATTCACAATTAGACCTAAGTCCCCCAAATCCTTAACAATTTGCTTCCTTGCTTCATTGCGTTCTAGACCACAATATTTACCGCCTAATTCATTGATAGTACCATCATCGTTGATTACTCTGGGCATAGATAACTCATGCCTTAAACCTACTTCAAAATCATTTGGGTCGTGGGCAGGCGTGATTTTAACAACACCCGTTCCAAATTCCATATCTACATAATCGTCTGCAATAATGGGTATTTCTTTGTTTAATAAAGGCAGTATAACTGATTTGCCTACCAGATCCTTATATCTCTCATCTTCCGGATGAACGGCAACAGCTGTATCACCAAGCATTGTTTCCGGTCTGGTCGTTGCAATTTCTAAAAAATTTTCAGAATCTTTTATAGGATATTTGATATGCCAAAAATGCCCGTTCTCTTCATCGTAAATTGTTTCAATATCAGAAATAGATGTTTTGCAATTCACGCACCAATTGATTATTCTTTCGCCTTTATAAACTAAACCTTTTCTATAAAGGTCAATAAAAACCTTTCTTACGGCTTTGGAACAAACTTCATCCAGCGTAAATCTTTCCCTGGTCCAATCACAGGAACTACCAAGTTTTTTTAACTGATTTACTATTCTTCCTCCATATTCCTCTTTCCATTTCCAAGCCCTTTCCAAGAATTTCTCTCTTCCAAGTTCTTTTTTTGTTATGCCTTCTTTTCTTAACATTTCAACTATTTTTGCTTCTGTAGCAATACTGGCATGGTCTGACCCCGGTAGCCAAAGAGTCGAATACCCTTGCATTCGCTTAAACCTTATCAATATATCCTGAATAGTATTATCAAGAGCATGTCCCAAATGAAGTTCACCTGTAATATTTGGCGGTGGGATAACTATAGTGTAAGGTTCTTTTTCTAAATCTATTTCAGGTGTGAAATATCCTTTATCAACCCAGGTATTATAAAGTTTCTCTTCAACTTGTTTTGGATCATAGGTCTTTGCTATATTTTTTTGTTCTTTCATCCTTATTCCTCCATTATCTGAAATTAAAAAACCCTTCATCAGCAAAGGACGAAGGGCAAATTCGCGGTACCACCTTAATTCCGGCAAACACCGGCTCTTTACACTATAACGGGCAGACCCGCCTACATCTACTAAGTTCAATGCAGGAGCTCCAAAGCTACCTTCAATGTCATCTTATTCTTAGATATCTTTCAGCCTATGAATATCTTTCTCTATCAGAAGATGAACATTTACTCCTCTTTATCATCGCTTTTCCATATAGTAATATTTAATCATCACAATTAACTTTTGTCAATAGCTTTAACGATTAAACTCTTTTCTAATCGTAATAAATTTTAAAAAATAAAAAAACATTGAAACCAAATTAAATACCAAGAATAAAACTATCATACTATATCCTATAGGCAAATTAATTATTACGGATAAACCGGCTGCATAAAAAAGTGCAGTAGAAACTTTACCCAGCGTATTTGCAGGTATAACCTCTTTTTTACCGTTATAAAGATAAAAGGCTCCTAATATCATCAAAAGTTCTTTTAAAGCCATGACTAAAAGTATCCAAATTTCTATCTTCTTTCTAATAACAAAAACAGTTAACACTGAAATAAGCATCATTTTATCTGCCAAAGGATCTAGAATAGCCCCTAGTTTTGTTACTTGATCATACTTTCTTGCTATAAAGCCATCAGCCAAATCGGTGATTCCAGAAAAAATAAAAAACATCAAAGCTATTTTTTCTCCATGTATGGGAAAAAAAAGATAAAAATATAAAAATGGTGAAATAACCGCTATTCTTAGCAAAGTCAGGGCATTGGGTATATTCAATGTTTCCACCTCAAGTATTCTATATAGTTTATAAATTTATTTTGTTTTAATTATATTAACATGCCTCTTTCTATTATTATATCTTATTTTCAATGTAATAACCAATTTGTACATTAGTCAAATACAAGCACTTTAAGACGATTGTTGAATACATTGTAAATGATAGTATATTTTTAGGAGTGAAAATATGGTAAAGTACAAAAAAATAGTTTGCATAATTTTAGCTTCACTACTTTTCATCAGTCTTTTTACCGGTTGCAGCAAAAATGAATTGATTAAAATAAGGTTAAATGAAGTCGTACGTTCTATCTTTTATGCGCCACAATATGTAGCAATAAGCAAAGGTTTTTTTGAAGAAGAAGGTTTTGAAATCGAATTGACGACAGGTCAAGGTGCAGACAAAACTATGACTGCTTTGCTTTCCGGACAATGTGATATCGGTTTTGCCGGCCCGGAAGCATGTATCTATGTCTATGAACAGGGTAAGGAAGATTATGCAATAATTTTTGCACAATTGACTCAAAGAGACGGCTCGTTCTTAGTCGCAAGAGAACCGGATCCGGATTTTAATTGGAAAAAAACAAAAGGAAAAACAATAATTGGCGGCAGACCCGGCGGTGTTCCTGAAATGACTCTAGAATATATTTTAAAACAAAATGGTATAATCCCCGGCGAAGATGTTGAATTAATTACAAATCTTCAATTCACTGCAACGGCAGGAGCATTTAAAGGGGGCATAGGAGACTATGTTGCTCTTTTTGAACCTACAGGATCTATGTTGGAAAAAGAAAATGCAGGAAGTATTGTTGCTTCCATAGGAACAGACAGCGGTTTAATCGCTTATACATCTTTCTTTGCATCAAAAAGCTATATAGAAAAGAATCCTGATATAATACAAAGGCTAACTAATGCTATTTATAAAGGCCAACTTTGGGTACGAGATCATTCTGCAGAGGAAATTGCAAAAGAAATAAAACCTTACTTCCTTGATGCCGATGATGAAATACTGCTAGCCGTAGTAAACCGATATAAAGAAGTTGGTACTTGGAAAGAGGATCCAATATCTGTTATTGAAAATTATGATTTATTGCAAGAAGTCATGATAACTGCCGGAGAGCTTAATGAAAAAATAGATATTAATAAAATTATTGATAACAGCTTTGCGGAAAAAGCAATGCAAAAATAATTTAACCCCATAATATTGGGCTTATCTTACATCATTCTATCACTTTTATTGTTTCAATGAATACTATAAAACTGATAGTAGTTTTGCGGGGGTGCTTAAATGGAAAAAGTTGTTGAAATGCAAGATGTATCTATGAATTACCATTCGCTTGGCGGTGAAACCCAAGCTATAAAATCCTTGTCCTTTGATATATTAGATGGAGAATTTGTTAGCATAGTAGGCCCGAGTGGATGTGGAAAATCAACTCTTCTATCCTTGATCTCAGGCATTTTAAAACCTTCTAAAGGAAGAATATTAATAAAAAACGAAGAAGTTAAAGGACCGTCAAAAAATATAGGTTATATGCTACAAAAAGACCATTTATTTGAATGGAGAACAATTATAAAAAACGTAATTATAGGCTTAGAAATACAATGTACGTTAAATAAGGAAAGTTATAAATCTGCTGAAAAACTGCTTAAAGAATACGGTCTGTATGAATTCAAGAATCATTATCCCAAACAATTGTCCGGTGGTATGAGACAAAGGGCTGCCTTAATAAGAACTTTAACTGCCAATCCTGACTTGTTATTATTAGATGAGCCCTTTTCCGCACTGGATTATCAAACTAGACTTGCCATATCCGAAGAAATATGGCTTATTATAAAAAAGGAGAAAAAGACCGCTATACTCGTTACTCACGATATATCTGAAGCGATTTCAATGTCGGATAGAGTAATAGTTTTAACCAAACGTCCTGCTGAAATAAAATCTGTCTATGATATTATACTGACTTGTGAAAATAAAACGCCGATTACTTGCAGAGAAGCTCCCGAATTCAGATATTATTTTAATTCTATATGGAAGGAGTTGGATGTACATGTATGATAAAACAAACTTTTCACAAGAACATATTAATTATATTAAAAGCCATAAATCTTTCAAAAGAGCTGTCAGTTTTACTAGAATTATAATTTTCATTACAATATTTTTTGTATGGGAAATAGCAGCCAACCTTCAATGGATAGACCCTTTTATAATGAGTCAGCCTTCCAGAATGCTTAAAACAGTAATTACTTTATCTAAAGACGGCTCATTATTTCTTCATACAGGAGTGACTTTATATGAAACAATAGTAGGTTTCGTTTTAGGTACTGTTTTTGGCACAATAATAGCAATAGTCCTTTGGTGGTCAAATTTTTTAGCTAAAGTATTGGATCCGTATTTAGTTGTATTAAATGCTTTACCGAAGACAGCTCTTGGCCCTGTTATACTTGTTTGGATTGGCGGCACTACAAAATCTATAATTGTTATGGCGCTGCTGGTTTCAATTATTGTAACAATAATCAGTGTTTACTCCGGTTTCAGTAATTGTGACGAAGATAAAATTAAGCTTTTGAAGACTTTTGGTGCTAACAAGAGACAGATTTTAAAACTGGTT
Organism: uncultured Clostridiaceae bacterium; assembly: GCA_964468275.1. GTDB lineage: Bacteria > Bacillota > Clostridia > Lutisporales > Lutisporaceae > JAAYKT01. The sequence goes on along the minus strand of CAYXUX010000046.1, from coordinate 6,028 downwards.
GTATTGCCTTCAAATATTCCCGCAATAATTTCTGCTTTAAAAATAAATGTAGGCTTATCGTTAGTAGGTGTTATTGTAGGAGAATTTCTTGTATCCAAAGAAGGATTAGGTTTTTTAATTATATATGGAGGACAGGTTTTTAAAATGGACATGGTCATGATGAGTGTAATCATATTAGCAATAGCAGCTGCCTTACTCTATTTATCCGTATTATGGATAGAAAAAAAAGTAACAAAAATGATGTGAGCAAATCTGCCCACATCATTTTCTTATACTGTATGAAAGAAGTCAAATACTTTAATTATTGAAATAATATATATTCAAATCTTTATTACACTATATCAAGAAGATGTTGAAACTCATCTATTACAAAATCGGACCTTATATTATCTTGATAAAATCCGGCTTCACTCCAATTAACAAACACACTTCTAACCCCGGCATTTCTCGCACAGTTTATGTCATATCCGCTGTCACCTACCATTAAGGCTTGTTCCGCATCAGCATGAAGCAAAGATAAAGCCTTAATAATCGGATCCGGATACGGCTTATGTAGATCCGTATCCTCGTAAGCAACGACTTCATCAAAATATTCTAGCAGATTGCATATTTCTAAGCCTCTTCTAGCCAATACTTTTCTTTTTGAAGTAACTACATTCAAAGAATAGCCTCTTTTATACAACTCCTTTAATACAGATTCAACATTTTTAAAAGCTCTTATACTTTTATCATGTATGCTTTCGTTAAATTTTATATAAGTATCATACATCTCTTCAGCCTTTTCCACTGAAAATCTTTCTAAAGTATTAATAAGGGGTTCTCCAAAATACCTTTTTATTTCTCCTTCTTCGACATCCAAATCTAAATGTAATTTCAAAGTATGTTTAAAAGAATCAATAATGAGTTTATTGGTATAAATTAAGGTTCCATCTAAATCAAATAATAAATATTTATATTTCATTTTCCCGTCTCCCTAATAAGTTTTTTATGGTACCGGTTGTTTTAAAGTGTATCTTAGCCACCTTTGAGAGATTGTTCTCCCCATAATTATTGAAAAATTCCAAAGCCCAATTGACTACTCGGTCAGAGGCACCTTTTGGAAAAACCGCATTGAACTCTTTTCCAATAGTATCCAATTCCCTCAAAAAAACTGCTCGTGCAATCACTGACGCAGCAGCCACAGCAATATCACTTTCGGCTCTGGTCCTTTGTATGTATCTTGCCTTTACATCGTCTTTTATTAATTTATAAACCTTATCTTGGTGCGTAAATTGGTCGGTTATAATACCATCTATACCTTTAAACCTGTTGTATAGCTTAATTATCACTTGAGAATGCAGTATGCCAAGCAAATCATTCAATGTTTGACCTTTTCTTTTAAAATCATTTATTGTTTTATTATACTCATAAGGCAACAAAATTTTAAAACATATCCTATCAGAAAAATTATCACTTAATAAAACAAATAAATCATCAATATCTTTATCTGAAAGACGTTTGCTGTCTTTTATACCCAATGATTTAAAATACTCTATTTCTGATTTTTTGACTAGGAAACCCGCTACCACCAAAGGTCCGAAATAATCACCTTTCCCTGCTTCATCCGTACCAATCCATTTACTAAACCTATTCTCTATTTTTTTTTCGTTATCACATAAACATAAGAAGCTTATTAAATCATCAAAATCAGACTGATTAATATTCTGGTCTTTTACTATGCTTATACCTTTTTTATCGGAATAATAAATAGTAAACGAGATAACCAAATCGTCCTTTTTAAATTTATATCTTGTACCATAGTTTATATTCTTAATTTCCTTGAGCTCATAATAGTTTAATGCCAGTCTGTCTATGCTGCTTCGCATTAAAACATCTATATCATCAATATCAGAGTAAACAGTACTTTCAAACAATGATATTCTCCCTTCTGTCGTCAGTAAGTGCTACGTTTACTTTAGCAATAAGTTTACATTTTAAAAGGAGAGTAGAAGCTCTCCTTTATAACATAATAATTACATGCAAGATTCTTAATATTTATCTTAAATATCACTCACTAATAGTTGTTTCTGTCTAAGGATAAATCTATTATTTTATCTAACAATTTTGGAAAACTTAGACCGTAAGAAGCTGCGCTTTTTGGAAATAGGCTAGTCTGTGTCATACCGGGCAAAGTATTAACTTCTAATACATAAGGAGTTCCGTTTGAAACAATCATATCTATCCTTGCATATACGCTGCATTTTAAACCGTTCCAACATTTGATAGCAACACTTTCTACCACTTCTTTAAGAGGTGATTCAAGCTCAACAATGACCTCTTCCGCCCCTCCGTCATCATACTTAGAACTATAATCAAAAAAATGCGACTTTGGCTTAATAAAAATAATAGGCAATACTTTACCATCTATCATACAGCAAGTTATTTCTTCTCCTTCAATATATTTTTCTATCATAATTTCTTTATCACATTTAGAAGCTTCAATAACTGCATCCCTAATTCCTTTTTCATCATGAACTATAGTAGTAGCTACACTGGAACCACCGCTATTAGGTTTAACTACTACCGGATAACCTAAATCATTAATCAAATCCAATTCCAATTCATCAGCGTCTTTAAGTAACAGCCACTTAGCAGTATTTACATGAATACCCTTTATTATACTTTTTGAAATTGCTTTATCCATACATATTCCGCTGGAAAAAGAATCACAACCAGAATATGGAATATTTAAAGTTTCTAAAACAGATTGAATTACTCCGTCTTCACCAAATTTCCCATGTAATGCTATAAATGCAAAATCAATGCCTTTTGTTTTTTCAAAAACATCTTCTTTTTTATTCACTGTGATAGGTAAAACATCATATTTCGCTTTATCAAGATTTTTTACTATTTCTTTACCTGTATTAAGCGATACTTCTCTTTCTGATGATATTCCACCCATTAAAACCCCTATTTTCATTATAACACCATCCATTCATATAATAATACAAATCCCAATTTTAAACCTTCTTTTTAACCATATCAATGCAAAGTTTTACAATAACTGACACAGGGTTAATGTATTCCTTTTTTATACTAATAATATCCGATAAATAAGATAACTCAGAACAACCTAAAATTACAGGGATATTTTCATCTCTTGTATATTTATCAATAAATGCGTTAAATTCTGATTCGGATACATATACTCCCGATTTAATATCATATATCCACTTCATAAGCATATTTTTGTCTTCATCCTTTGGCTCCAGAATATTCAAACCATATTCCATAAATACTTCTTTATAAATTCCTGAAGCATAGGTACCGGTTGTAGATAAAAGTAGGAATTTCATATTATTCGTATAAGTATTTTTAGAAAACTCTGCAGTTTCACGTATCATATGTATTATATGTGATTTAGTATATTTTGCTATTTCATCATAAAAATAATGAGCAGTATTACATGGTATTATAATATAATTGGCTCCCATAAGCTCAAGCTTTATTAGCGATCTTACCATTTCTACAATGGGATTATCACCATTACCTAGAATGAATTCAGTTCTATCGGGGATTTCCGTATTATTATCAATAATAATATGTAAATGTTCCTGATCCTTCGATGCATCTGCCAACTTAATTAACTTTTCAAATGTATAATATGTAGCCGCCGGACCCATTCCACCCATTATTCCAATAATCATAATAGTACACCTTATAAATAAATTAATTTATTTTTAGCAGCATAAAGTGTTCCTTTTGTTTTATATTCAAGCATGCTAAAACTCAATATAAATTTTTCTCTTCATATCTTCATTATATCTTAATAAAAAAATATTTGTATAGTTATTTTGCCTTTTTTAATTTTTCTAATTTAAATAATTTAAACCCCGACAAACTCCATGACATCAAAATCCACTCAAATACAGCCTTTATTTTATTAAACAATGATGACATTCGTCTTTGTTTGAAATTTTTCAACAGATTGATGACACATAGATTTAAAAAAACTTTCTTTTCTCCCTGCATTTTTTAGTATGTCCTTATTTTCAAAAATACTTTTGAACATGAAGTTATTCTTAGGAGACATCAAAAATATAAATTGTGACAAATTTTTAAATCACACATTCTGTAATTTCTTTTGTTAAAACGGATAGATTTCCGTTCCCCCCTAATTCGTCTATAACTATCTGATATAACTCATTAAGAGCGATTTTAAACTCATCCGCTCTGTTTCCATTTACCAACTCCATATAAATAAGAGCGTTAACAGTCTCATTTGTCAACTTTGTACGGTCTGCTTCCCTCCATAACCAACTCCTTACAACAGCTCCCAAATCATCCTTGTAAATGAGTTCCCCTTCCCGGGGCGGTGAATTCTTTACCTCTCCCAAAGGAATAAATTCTTCATCTCCTTTTGCAAACCCTAAAACCATATCTCCTTCGATTTTGTCCAAATCTTCTCCGCCGCAAGGAATAATATGTTTTAAAGACATTGCATTATATAAGTCCACTACGGGGTTGATGGAATACATATCATCGCCTTTCATGGCTCTTTTAGCCATTGCTTCGATAGAAGCGGAACTTCCTTTTTTCTTTTTAATCATTTTCATAGCTTCTTTATAGTCCGCTACATAGGGATGAGAAATACCTGAATCCTTAATTTTCTCATAAAACACTTTATAAGCTTCATCTAAAATGGCTTTTCTCCCTTTTTCTATATTTTTTATTCCTTTGAAAGTCAAAACACCAATTTGAAGTTGAGAAAATATATCAAAGACACCCTCTTCAATCCTAAATTTTTTCATTACCGTACCTCCCTGTCAATAGTTTTCTAAAAGTTTCAATATCTATAATAACATCAATATAACTGTTTTAGTATGATTAATTATGGCATATCTCTATCAAATAAATCGAAAAACATCTAAAGTTTCACTTAAACAATATAATAACTTTGAAGCTCTCGGAAATATATAAAAATAAAAACACTGCAGAGCATTGCAGTGTCTTGTTTTATGGTTGGCTCCCGGTCAAGGATTTGAACCTCGACAAACTGATCCAGAGTCAGTTGTGCTACCATTACACAAACCGGGAATAAATCTTTTTAACGAATATTATACTATCACGTCTCTATTTATTTTGCAACAATTATTAGATTATTCATAAATCAATTAGTTATGCAAGATAAAAGGTGCCCATGGCACCTTTTATCCTATTGTTTTTCAAATTGATCTTTTCCTACCCCGCATAAAGGGCAAACCCAGTCATCGGGAATATCTTCAAAAGCAGTACCCGGCTCTACCCCATTATCAGGATCTCCTTCTTCGGGATCATATACGTAACCACATACTGTACATACCCATTTATCCATTTAAAAACCCTCCCAGCACAATATTATAAATAGATTATACTATCTAACGGATAAAATATCCATATTTATTAATTCTTTTACCAATATTTCTTATAAAGCCTTCAATACTTTACCCAGTCTTTTTATGCCGTCTACTATTCTATCTTCCGGCATATTTGAATAATTCAATCTAAAATGATTCTCATTACCCGGATTTGGATAAAATGGTCCACCCGGGACAAATGCAACCTTTTCTTCTAATGCAGACTTTAATACTTCTGCTGCATCTATACCTTCCGGTAAAGTTACCCATGTAAATAATCCGCCATTTGGATATGTATATGTAACATTTTCCGGAAACTCTTTTCCCATGGTATCTAACATTAAATCTCTTCTCTTTTTATATACCTCTATAATCTTTTTGATGTGAGCTTCTAAATCATAATTATTAATAAAATAGGCAACTTCACGTTGTGTCAAACTATTACATTGCAAATCTGCACCTTGCTTTACCAATACATACTTTTGTAGAATTTCAGTTGATGCTGCGACCCAACCTAACCTCAAGCCGGGAGCGAAATTCTTTGAAAATGTACCTAGGTAAACCACCATTCCTGTTTTATCGAAATGTTTAACCGGGGGTATTTCTTCACCTTCAAATCTAAGCTCTCCATATGGGTTATCTTCTATTACGGG
>CAYXUX010000045.1:0-14651 GCA_964468275.1 uncultured Clostridiaceae bacterium | reverse complement strand
TAAAACCATTTTAATATAAGTATTAACTATATCATTTCGAAGCCACACATTTTTTAATCATATATTTACTGAGATGGCTTACTCCGCAGGCCAAGGATATTTTTTTAAAAATTTCATCCTTTTTATCATTATTCCACCAAGAGCCTGCCAGTACCGTTATATTTGTGTCTTTAAATGCTTTAGGAAGCATTGGTGTAGAGGGGCCAATCATAACTATTTCTCTGGCATTTTTACATATAGATAAAAGTTCATCAATGGTTTTATTTATAACAGTGGTTCCACTTAAGGTAACAATATCGCAATCAACCAGTTCCTCAGATTGTTTTTCCGTAGGATATAAATCTACTTCTTCACCGCCTCTTAGATATAGTCCCATATCAAATATCTTTACTTTTTTTACTTTATTACTAAATTCCTTTGCCACAGGTTTAATATAACCAATCATACCCACGATATCTGTAGGAAGGACATTTATGCCGAAGGTAAGACCGGGATTATCCACATCTACTAGTGGTATGCTTTGAGAAGCTGCAGTAATTACCGCCATACCTATACCTCTTTGCAAATCCTCCTTCCCGTTTACAAGCCATTCCGTCATTTCACCGGCGGGTTTGCCAATCATCTCTTGGGCATAGGGAAATATTGAACATCCATTGGGCAAATCCTCTCTTATCGTATAGGATACCCCTACATGCCCATTATCCAATTGGACTCCCATAAGAGAAATACCTATAACGGCATCCTTTACCTTTACATTTTTTAAATTCAATTGTGCTTGTTCTACAATTTTGTCTATCAACATGGAATCCTCTGCCTTTCTTTATCTATATTGTTGGTACTATACAAACGTCCCGATTTATATCTGATATATGATATAAATGCAAATCCGTATCATAAAGCATTGATAAAAACTCTTTAGAGATAACTTCTTCGGTTTTTCCAAATACAAATTGCCCATTTTGACTAAGTGCAGCCACTTTGCCTCCAAGCAATAAAGCATGATCCGGATTATGAGTAGTTATCACAGCACTAAATCCATCTTCAGCAATATTTTTAATTACTTTTAGTACTTTTATCTGATTACCGTAATCAAGATGTGCTGTAGGCTCATCCATTAGAATTATCCTTGGCCTCTGCGCCAAGGCTCTTGCTATGCTGGCAAGCTGCCTCTCCCCGCCGCTTATATGGGTATAATATTTATGAGAAATATGAGTTATTCCCATTTGCTCCAAGGCACTCCTAGCAATATCATAATGAAATTTTTTCGGTTTTTCAAAAGTACCTATCCTTGGTGCACACCCGGTTACAACATAGCTCAATACTTCATAGGAAAAGGAGGGCACGATAAGCTGAGGTACAAAAGCTATCTTCATTGCAATTTCTTTAGGAGACATTTTGTTTAGAGCTCTACCCTCTAACATTATCTCACCTGCTGTGGGAGTGATAAGATTTGCAATACAATTAAGAAGAGTGGTTTTGCCTACACCGTTTGGACCCAATATGGTAATAATCTGACCTTTATCAATGGGAAATGAAATATCATGAAGTATACTATGCCCCTCTTCATAGGAAAAGTTTATATTCTTTATTTCCGCTAACATCCTACCCCTCCTAACTAATGTTTGCCTTTTGCCAATATAAAAGCAAGGCATAGCATGGTGCCCCGATAATACCTGTAAGGATTGATAAAGGTATTTCCACTGTCATTAAAGCCCTGGCTATAGTATCTATTATACACATAAAAATAGCACCTAATAACACAGTGACGGGTATCATTTTTATATGATCCGAGCCTACAATAAGACGTGCCAAATGGGGTATTACAAGGCCAACCCATCCTACTGTACCGCTAATACTCACCGCTGCAGCTGTAAGCAGACTAGCACAGGCTATGATTATACCTCTGAATTTTTTTACATCCATACCTAAAGTTTTTGCCTCTATCTCCCCAAAGGATAATATATTAATACGCCAAGATAAACCGATAAGCAAAACCGTTCCCAAGAAAAAAGCAGGACCGATAGCAAATATTTCTTTCAAATTAATATTGGAAAAGCTGCCCATCTGCCAAAAAACTATTGTAGTCAGCTCCGTTTGTTCTTCCGCAACGAATTTCATTACAGCTAGCAGGGATGATAAAAACCCGCCTACAATAATGCCTGATAACACCAGCATTAAATTAGAATGATTTTTTAATAATTTTGGAATTGCCGTGGCAATGATTACGGCAGCTATACCACCGATAAACGCAAAAGCCTGTCTCCCTGCTATTCCCATGCCGAGCATTATGGCTCCCGCTGCGCCGACACTTGCCCCCGAGGATACGCCAAGAATATCCGGTGAAACTAAAGGGTTTCTAAAGACACCTTGATACACGGCACCGGAAAGGGATAACATTGCACCTATTATGATGGAAGCCAATACTCGAGGTATTCTTATGGAAAAAACAACGATTTCCATTGCTTCGTCTACATCCACGGGAATCCCTAGTTTACTCTTTATTGCATTTAATACGTCCATGGGATTGGTGCTAAGTCTGCCTATACAAATACCCGTTAATGCAGCACCGAATAGCAACGCAAATAATAATAGAATTGTAAGTGCATATGTTGATTTTTTCATATTTAAAATTTCCTACCTCTATTTTTCAAGGCTACCCCTTTTGGAGTAGCCTTGAGTTTATTTAATTTTATTTTATACCCATTTGTGCGGCGGTAAAGGTTTTACCATATACCATATTATAAAATTCGTCTATGTTTTTCATTAAATCATTGAAGCTATACAATTCCGGATGAAGGTTGTATAAGCCCCAACGTAAACCTAATACAGCTGATGCCGTCGGGTAGTCCCAAGGTTCCAAGTCACATGGGAAAATATATACGGCTTTATCCTTTATAGCTTTAATGCTTGCCCATTTCGGATCCTTCAATAAATCTTCTACAGTATAGGTTGCATAATTAGGCACCCAAATAATATCCGGATTCCAAGAAATTATTTGCTCAATATTAACGTCAGCAAAAGCACCCTTTACATTTAATCCTTTTACAGCATTTGTGCCGCCTGCCATTTCTATAATATCTGTCTGTATCATTGAAGTTGAAGCCACAGAATAACTGCTGGAGCTGCCTAAGAATATGACACTGGGTTTTGTTTTTGCTTTTGCGGAAAATTGTTTTGCTTCCGATATGCTCTTATCGATAAATGCATTTATTTGGTTTGCTTTGTTATCTTCACCTAAAACAGCACCTACAATTTTAAGCGAATTCTTAATCGTATCGAAGCTTTCTGTATTGGGAAGTGCCACTACAGCTTTAATGCCGACATTTTCAAATTGTTCGGCTTGTTCTTTAAAACGCTCCGGTAAAACAGCAACATTATTCTTACCTAATGTAACTACCGTTTCAAAGTTGATATTGCCTCCTTTTCCTATTTGCACTATTCCGTCATAATCATCCATAACATAGTCATAAAGCTTGTTTGCCATCATTTTATTGCCAAACCCGGCTATATACTTATCTCCACCGCCTAAAACAATACCTGTATTAAGGGAAGGATTATGAGTTCCCAGTATCTTACTTGCAGGCTTATCTAAAGTAACAACTCTGCCAACAACATCTGTAACAGTTATTTTTGTTGATACGGGAGGCTTTGGTTCGGTAACCTCAACAGGCTTTTCATCAGAAACTGTATCTTTTTCATCCGTGGGAATTATAAGTTTCTGTCCTACTAAAATTAGATGAGGGTTGCTTATATTATTTTTTTGAGCAATGGCTTGGTAGGTTACACCGTATTTGGCACCGATTTTTGCTAAGGTGTCCCCGCTTTTTACCTCGTAAACAGTATCTGCAGCAACGGTAATCCCATATGTAAATAACATGACAACAGTGATAAGTAAACATAAAAATCTTTTCATAATTTTCCTCCTTTTAATAGAGCACTTTTCTATAGTTGTTATCTGGCTGCTTGTCCTACAATTAAAACTTCGGGCAATAAAAAAAGCGGTTTTACCCGCTTAGATTTAATTCATTGCTATTATATTTCTTTCCAATACGGGAGGCAAGTAGGTTTACCCCTTACCCATTGGCCTAATTTTCATAGGTATCAACCCTTAGAAAAGTGGCTCGAAATACTTTTATTTATTATATTTAACTCCATTATAAATAATATCCATTTTTGTGTCAATTCAAATAACTTATACAATAATATGGTTAATGTTCACACATAACTATAATCTCAATATAGATTATTATATTCACTGCGATTGCCGTAGGGGAGATCTGTGATCGCCCGGTACAGCTGTTTTCTGCCGAAGCATAAGATCCTTAGCTATCGCTCAGAGTGACATTAAGAAAATCAAAGTAACAATATCATAATTTTCTTCTTTTGATACAATTCTCCATATCTATATATTCGTAAATATCTGTTTCAAAGGATTTAATATTTTCAGGAATAGCAAAACTCTTAGCTATGCCAGATTTCAATAGAAGCTAGGGAGGCACCGTTTTAAACCCAGTAATCGGAAGTTTCCCTGGCGCCTTTACCCTTTACATATTCGGTTTCCAACGCATAAACAATTCTCGTATTTCTTTCATAATTTAACCATAAAATAAACTTTGTTTAAGGCATAACTTATTTTTAGATATAAAAATAAGTATACTTAGCATTATTGATACATATAATGTAAAGTATAGTTAGATTATTGTTAAAACGCTAATGGAGGTGCATTCATGACTATTACAGCTAAAGAGAGCATTCTAAAGGTACTGCGTGCTTTTAACCCTTGGTGGATCAGCGGCGCAGTCAATCCTATTTTCTCTCCTGATTATAAAAGATTTGCTTATTATGAAGCTATGAAACGTTTAGAATCCGAGGATATTCGCCGTATGGTTATTCTTACCGGAACAAGACGGGTAGGTAAAACTACTATCCAATACCAAATGATTAATTCTTTGCTTAATCGTGGTATCCAGCCTCAGCGCATTGTCTTTGTATCGTTGGATCACCCTATATTAAAATTGTCCGGACTTAACGAAGTTTTGGAATGCTATCATGAAAATATTAATGCTGATGAAAATGTATATTACTTCTTTGACGAAGTTCAATATGCATCGGATTGGGCTGCTTGGTTTAAAACAATTTATGATATGCAACGTGAAACAAAAGTAGTGGCTACTGGCTCAGCTAGCCTTGTGCTTATGCGCGGCAGCACCGAAAGTGGTGCCGGGCGGTGGACTATAATTCAAGTGCCTACTCTTTCTTTTTATGAATACTGCGCTTTGATTGGATTACCTGTTGCACAGCTTGATTCTGATCTTAAGCCCTCACAATTACTTAAATTAACACAGCAAGAACGCGGGCAAATCATGAGTAAATTAGGTGCCTTTCAGAACCACTTTACCAGATATCTGCAGGTGGGGGGGGTTCCGGAGCTGGCATTGGCAAAAAATGATATCCTAGCTGAACAGGTTATGAGGGAAGACGTTGTAGATAAGGTTTTAAAAATGGATTTGCCTTCTTTATATAATATCCGCAATGCTACTGAGCTTGAGCGCATTTTCCTCTATCTTTGTAATGTATCTTCGGAAATAGTGGCCATTGATGCCATGACAAAGGAGCTTAACGGCGTAAGCCGCCAGACTGCTCAGAATTATATAGATTATTTGGAAAGTGCTAATTTAATCTATTTAAGCTATCCCGTAAACTTCAGCGGTAAGAAAGTATTAAAAGCCAAGCCAAAGATTTATATTACAGATGCAGCTATTCGTAATGCGGTGCTTATGGACAGTGAAATCCTTACAAATCCCACAGAAATGGGTAAAATGGTAGAAACGGCAGTTTATAAACATGTGGCGGCTTTTTATTATCAAAAGGCAACACGAATAGGATATTTTCGTGGTGGTAAAAAAAACAAGGAGATTGATATAGTAGTTGATTATCCTGATATTCCTCATATCCTGATTGAAGTAAAATATAGGGAGCATGCATCTGTTTCCGATGAAGATGCGATAGTAAAGTACAGCGGAGTAGCAAGTTCCGCCATCATTATTACAAAACGAGCTGATGATTTTGGCGTTCATATATCCCATAAAGGTAAAAACCTATTGCGCATTCCAGCCTTTGCCTTCCTCTACCTATTAGGTCATGCAGAAAGAAACGGATATAAGGGGATATGAGTAAAATTTGGTGATTCAACGCATGATAATCATTGTTTTTCCCTAATATCCCTACTTACCTCAGTCTGGTGAGGTGATCAATTCTTTTTAAAACATCGGGTGTTCTATTTTTACCTTTTAAATTTTTAATTAGATTTGCTGAAAATTCCAGATCAATACCGATACTGCTTACATAAAGAGGTTTTTTGCTAATACCTCTATATACCTCAGAATAAGATTCGCAACCACTAAATAAGGTTTTAGCTACTCCTATAACTGGTGTCTGCTTATTCAAAGAATCGTAAAGATATGCTCCAAGACCCTTTTTACCGTTATTTAATGTGACAAAGCCATCAATAATTATTATATCAATATCCATTTTGATAAGATTATATACGCTGAGAATGCATGGTAATTCTCGCTTATAAAATTCTCCGGATACATAATCATTTATTGGCTCAACTGTTCTGCAATACTCACAAATTATTTCTTCCTCTGAGCTTGATACGAATACTATACAACAAGACTTTGCATAATTTTCATAATAATAAACATCAAAACAGGCAATCTTATATTCATTCATAAAAACCATTCCAATTAAACTAATTATAATAGTATTAAATATTAAAACTTCACCTAATATTATTTGCAAGGTTCCACCCGAATATGAAACCGGAAAGCTACTGGCTGTTTCCAAGCACTCAGCTTTTCAATTAATAGTATACAAATATTATATTAAAGTGCCTATTATACAATTTTAAAATTATTAAGTAAATTCAGGGAAGAATTAGCTCCTTAGTCCCTAGTATGCTTAATATTCCTTTGAAGTTATATGCAAGAATTATTAAAGATGACCCTAAAATCACAGAGTCTATACAAAAAAACGGAGACATAAAATATGATTTAGTAATGGCTCAGAAGTTAAAGAGAAAAAGAAAAAAAGAGGATACTGCTAAGGTTGACAAAATCATATGGGAAATGCTTGTTATCAAGGGCATTCTTTTAATCTAAGAACCAGGATGTTTTAGTTCTTCTTTTTCCCACAGTAAATTGATACTATCCTATTAAACTATACTAATTGACAAGACCATTAATGAGAGATACAATGAATTCAATAGAAAAATCTTCAGGGCAAGGTGAAATTCCCTACCGGTGGTATAGCCCACGAACCGCAAGGTATGATTCGGTGTGATTCCGAAGCCGACAGTATAGTCTGGATGAAAGAAGATAATAGATACGGTTTTTTATGTATGCATGATTTTTGCTCTGGAATACTATTATTCCAGAGTTTTATATTTAAAATGATGCAGCAAATGACCTTAATAAAAAAGCCCTGATTGCGTGAATCGGGGCTTTTTCTATTTGGTAAATTGGCTGTAAGAAATCCCGAAGGAGGTACTGTATGGATGATATAAAATACATGGAGTTAGCTATTCAACTGGCGAAACAAGGATGCGGATGGGTTAACCCAAATCCGATGGTTGGGGCCGTATTAGTAAAGGATGGTACCATCATCGGTAAGGGTTACCACGAAAAATACGGTGGACCACATGCAGAGCAAAATGCATTAATGGATTGTCGCTCGTCTACGACAAATGCGACTCTTTATGTCACGCTTGAACCCTGCTGCCACCACGGGAAAACCCCACCCTGCACAGAAGCAATCATCAGAAGCGGAATCAGCCGTGTGGTAATAGGCTCTTCTGATCCTAATCCACTAGTTTCGGGTAAAAGTATTCAAATACTACGTTCTCTTGATATTGAAGTAGTAGAAGGAATTGAAAAGGAAAAATGTGATGGGCTCAATGAAAGCTTTTTCCATTACATTCGAACAAGAAGACCTTATGTAATCATGAAATACGCCATGACCATGGATGGAAAGATTGCCACCCGTACCGGCGAATCCCGTTGGATTACCGGTGAGGCAGCGCGGCGACGTGTTCATGAAGACCGACACCAATACAGTGCCATAATGGTCGGTGTAAACACTGTACTTGCAGACAATCCAATGCTGAATTGTAGGTTAGAAAATTGTAAAAACCCCAAGCGGATTATCTGTGATACTAATTTGCGGATGCCGCTAAAATCAAAAATCGTCACAACAGCTGATGTAGCAGTAACTCTCATTATTACAGCAATAACAGATGCTAATAAGCATAGGCCCTATATAGAGGAAGGATGTAGGGTCATGGTGATTCCAAGAAAAAACAATCATATTGATTTGAATAGCTTGATGCAAAGATTAGGAGAAGAACAAATTGATAGCATTTTATTGGAAGGGGGAGGCGCACTGAATTGGTCTGCATTAAAAAGCGGCATCGTAAACAAAGTACACACATACATCGCCCCTAAAATATTTGGCAAAAGTGAAAAAACCCCGGTTACAGGCCTCGGTATTGACCGCCTAGATGAAGCTTTTCTCCTAAGTAAACCAACCATCACACAAATGGGCGAAGATATTTTATTAGAAAGTAAGGTGATTCATTGTTTACAGGAATCATAGAGGAGATTGGAAAAGTAAGGTCCATTGTAAAGAACCCAAAATCAGCTATCTTGTCAGTTCAAGCAACGGATATTATGGAGGACATACATCTTGGTGATAGTATTGCAGTAAATGGGGTTTGCCTCACGGTCACCTCCATATCCTCAAAAATCTTTACTGCTGATGTAATGCATGAAACCCTAAATCGAACAAACCTTGGAAAACTGCAAATAGATAGCCCCGTCAACCTCGAACGTGCCATGCCTTTAAATGGCAGATTTGGAGGACATATCGTTTCCGGTCATATTGATGGCACGGGATTGGTTTCAGATATTCATAAAGACGATAATGCCCTATGGTATACATTAAAGGCACCTTTGCCAATTCTTCGCTATATAATTGAAAAGGGCTCCATAACTATTGATGGCATCAGCCTGACTGTAGCAAAACTAAGCATAGACAGTTTTAGCGTTTCCATAATACCTCACACAACGTCTTTGACAACCCTATCTAACCGTCGTATTGGAGATATAGTTAATTTGGAAGTAGATTGTATCGCAAAATATATTGAACGATTGGTTGGAAAAATCCAAGTAAACCACAATATTACAGCCGAATTTCTGACGGAACACGGCTTTTAGGAGGAAATAAAATGTTTCAATTCAACACTATTGAAGAAGCTTTAGAAGACCTTCGTATAGGTAAAATCATTCTGGTTACAGACGATGAAAACAGGGAAAATGAAGGAGACTTTATCTGTGCAGCAGAATTTGCCACTACAGAAAATGTAAATTTCATGGCTGTCAACGGGAAAGGACTTATTTGCATGCCCATGAGTGGAGAACTATGCCGAAAATTGCAGTTTCCCCAAATGGTAACTCATAACGAAGATAACCATCAGACAGCTTTTACAGTATCTATTGATCATGTGGATACTACAACCGGCATTTCAGCGGCAGAACGAAGTATTACCGCTAGAAAATGTGTAGCCGATGATGCTAAACCTGAAGACTTTCGTCGCCCTGGTCATGTGTTCCCACTTCTTGCCAAAAGAAACGGTGTTCTAGAACGTAATGGTCATACGGAAGCTACTGTCGATTTGATGCGGTTGGCAGGTTTGAAAGAGTGTGGCCTTTGCTGTGAAATCATGGAGGATGATGGTAACATGATGCGAACGCCGAAACTAATACAGTTTGCACATAAATGGGATTTAAAAATAATAACCATCAAATCCCTGCAGGAATACCGTAAGAAAAATGAAAAACTCGTGGAACAAATAACCTGCACTTTACTCCCGACGAAATATGGCGATTTTAAGGCTTATGGTTATATAAACACATTAAACGGAGAACACCATGTAGCGCTGGTCAAAGGTGATATTGGAAATGGAGAAAATCTATTATGTCGTGTACATTCAGAGTGTCTAACCGGAGATACATTCGGGTCCATGCGTTGTGATTGCGGGCAACAATTCGCATCTGCTATGTCACAAATTGAAGCTGAGAGACGTGGGGTGTTACTCTATATGCGCCAAGAAGGCAGAGGTATTGGGCTCATTAATAAACTTCACGCCTATGCGCTTCAAGACAAAGGAATGGACACTGTGGAGGCAAATCATGCCCTTGGTTTTCCCGAAGATATGAGAGAATACTACATCGGTGCACAGATATTACGAGACCTCGGGGCGAAAACCTTACGACTTCTCACTAATAACCCAGATAAAATTTATCAGCTTTCCAAATTTGGGATGGAAATCGTAGACCGAGTTCCCATCCAAATGCCGCCAAATAAGCATGATATCTTTTACCTGAAAACCAAGCAAAATAAAATGGGACATGATTTGCATTATTAAATTTAAAAAGGAGACTGTTGAAATGAAAATTTTTGAAGGTAAACTTATCTCAGGCGAAATTCGTATTGGTATTGTTGCAGCTAGATTCAATGAATTTATTACTGGCAAGCTGCTAAGCGGTGCATTAGACGCACTTAAGCGGCATGATATCAGTGATAATAGCATTGATATTGCGTGGGTTCCCGGAGCATTTGAAATACCCCTTATCGCGTCCAAGATGGCAAAGAGCGGGAAGTACGATGCTATTATATGCCTTGGTGCCGTAATCCGTGGCAGCACTACACATTATGATTACGTCTGCAACGAAGTATCTAAAGGTATCGCACACGTATCCTTAAGCAATGAAATTCCGGTTATGTTCGGTATACTAACAACTGAGAATATTGAGCAAGCAATAGAAAGGGCAGGTACAAAAGCCGGCAACAAAGGATTTGACTGCGCTATCGGTGCAATAGAAATGATAAATCTAATCCGCAATATGTAGGTAAAGGGGCTAGTAGGAGAACTACCGAAGGGACGGCAGGCTGTGCCCAAGCACTCAACTTTTCAATTAATAGTATACAAGTATTGTATTAAAGTGCCTATTATGCAATTTTTAAATTATTAAGTAAATTCAGGGAAGAATTGGCTCCTTAATCCCTAATATGCTTAATATTCCTTTGAAGTTATATGCAAGAATTATTAAAGATGACCCTAAAATCACAAAGCCTACCCTTCTACACAGATAATAACCGTCATTCATTGTTCTTTTTATTATTCCAAATGGGTGCCCCATTATCATGTGTTTTTGTATATATTTACCCATATTTTCTTATATGCGTTCATTTACTTTATCTAGAAAGTCATAATAAGGTAATTTTATTATTGTTCTTCCGTGCTATTCAAATAATCCTTGGAGCTCAGAATAAAATTCATAGGAAAGTATATTGTACATTCCATTATTACCGGCCTGTAAAACCGCTGTACCATCATCTAATAGATATGCGTAAAAATCATGGGTTTCATTTTCTTCCGGAAATCTTTGGCGAATTAGAAAATCTTCTTCTATCGTATCAATATCAACGCCTTTCCATGCCGAAGACTTTAGCATATAACCCATGATAATTGATTCAGCAAGTTCCTTCTCATCAATAGAAAGATAGGAAAACACCACCCCATTCTTCCCAAGCTTTGCGATACTGTATACCACTTGATTATCCTCGACATCATTAGTATTCAATGTCTCTTGCATCCTTTGTAATAGTGCATTAAATCCCTCAAGAGTTTGACTTTTCTCGTAATATTCTTCGCCAAGTATCATTTCTGCCATATCGGCAGTGTACTGAATAGAATACGGATCATAAATACCATCATTAAGGCTAAAGGTAATGTACTCTGCGTTTTCAATAAGAGAGAGCATTATCAGTGCATTAATTAGGAAAGGGGATTGATTATCAGCTCCCGAATAGAAATTGCGAATCTCTGTATCTGTTTTAAACCTCACCGTTACGGCATAAGGGTGCTCCCTTGTATGCAGCTCAAAGCCGTCATAGAATATACCTTCAGGGAACTGCAACAAATTGATGATTTTTCCCACGCCTGAATTATTTCCCACATATTTTGTGCGTGCCTTCCACAGTTCTTCAGTATATGAAACCGGATCTTCAGCCAATATCTTTTCATTTTCCATGGGATTCGATAGCAAGCCTGTTCTAACAACTATCATTATAATCATACCTGCTATAACCAACCAGAAAACGGGCTTTCTTGCCAGACCATTTATATTAAGCCTTTGTAAAAACTTTTTTTCTGACATCGCCATCACTCTCGCTTCACCTAATTTATGCTTCATATATAAATCCCCTGTCCAAGGATTATGGACTAATATTAGCCTACAATCATTAGACAGGATTGTCAATAATATAGTTCCGGGTACCCTTCTTCAAGCCTTATATGAGTAAAGTACCGAATATCGGGGGGTGTTGCTATCCTCATTAGCTTCTAGGCAAGTATAAAATCAAAAAAGAACGGTTTCATGCTGTTTTAATTCTATAATATCGGTAGCTATTTTTTCCACAAACCTTCTGTCATGTTCAACTATAATCATCGTCGGCGAATATTCCAATACCATATTTTCTATTTGAAGCCTTGTAATCACGTCAATATAATTAAGAGGTTCATCCCAGATAAATAAATGTGATTCTTCACAAATAGACTTAGCTAATAATATTTTTTTCTTTTGTCCCATGCTGAAATCCTCTATTAATATATTGAATTGATTTCTGGAAAAACCCAGCTTTCTTAATATTGTCAGGAGTTTAGTTTTATCTAACTGCTGCTTATCGACAAATTCGTTTATACTACCGTTTATAGTATGAAATTTTTGCGGAACATAAGAAATAATAAGCCCTTTAGTAATATCCAGATTTCCCCGCCATGGAACATCCTCACCTAAAATTGACTTTATAATGCTGGTTTTACCGCTTCCGTTATCACCTTTAAAAACAATACAATCACCTTTTTCAACAGTAAAATCTATAGGTTCAAAAATTTTCTTACCGTCATATTCTACTGTAAAATTTTCCGCATTAACAAATTGTTTTTTATGATGATCCAATGAGGTTATCTGTATCTTGTCTGAAATCTCAATATTTTTTAGCAGTTTTTCTTTTTCTTTTATAGCTTTTTTATATCTTTTTTCTATATTCTTGGAACGCTTCATCATTTTGGCTGCCTTATGTCCTATATAACCTTTATCAGGCTTTATTCCGGATACCTTTATGTTTTTAGTAGCCTCCACATTGTCAGCCCATGCTGCTTTCTCTCTCGAAGATTCTTTAAGCCTTCTTATTTCTTTTCTAAATTTTTGATTTTGTTGCAATTCATATTGGTCTTCCAAATTCTTGTTTTGTTCCCAAGTATCATAAGTTCCTTTTTGAAGAACTATTTTATTCTTTTCAATAATTAATATATGATCCACAATACTGTTTATAAATTCTCTATCGTGAGATACCAAAATAAAACCTTTCTTGTCCTTTAAATATTTTGCTACCAGCTCTCTTCCTCGTATATCTAAATGGTTAGTAGGTTCATCAATTAACAAAAAACTCTCATCTCCGGAAAATAACAAAGCTAATAGAATTTTAGTTTGTTCGCCACCGCTTAATGTAGAAAACAAGCGATGTAAACAAGCTTCTTCTACTTTTAAAAGATTCATTTCTCTTTGCAATTTCCACAAAACTAAACTAGGCCGCAATATTTCCAGCAAATTTAAAGTCTCTATATTGTAATTATCAATAGGAAATGGAAAATAAACCATAGGAAGAGGTTTTATAATAGTCCCTGTATAAGAGTATTTATCTATCAATAGGTTTAAAAAAGTAGTCTTCCCATAACCGTTTCTACCGATGAAACCTAGTTTCCAATTCGTATCCAATTTTAGATTTAAGCCGTTAAAAATTGATTCCAGACTCCCGGTATATTCGAAAGTCAAATTTCTGATATCAATCAATGCCATATATATTCTCCCTTCGGTTCTTTATAATATAGCGGAAATCTGCATTTATAAACAAAAAAGCTGAGAACAGAAAATTCTCAGCTAAAACTTAAAAATTATATTTTAGTCATTTTTATAATATTAATATAAAAGAGAATTCTCGCTAATACGGACACAACAAAATAAGCCATTGTTTAAAAACGGTTAACTGCCATGCCATTTAATTCATCAATTAGCAAGAAATTATCTCATATGGCCACCCCTTCTTTGAAAGCAAACAAATTATATCACAAATATAAATTTTTAACAAGGATAGATAAGACCGGAGGGACAGTCCCCCCGGTCTCCTATCCAACCATCATTCCACTGTCTAATCCACAAAATCCGCAAAGATATTCAAAATAATTAGTGTCCTTAGTGTCCTTAGTGGTTAAAATCAATCTCTCGTTAAATCATCAGGAATTATGAACAGGATTGCGAAAATCAAAATATTGCAAAATTAATTCAGTTTTACTATTGACACCTAGTTTACGATATATCTGTTTGATAAAATAGTTTGCGCCCCAAATACTGACGGAGGCCTTTGATGCAATTTCTTTTGCTTTCATGCCTTCAAGAAGCATATAAAAGACCTCTTTTTCCCGCCTTGTTAATGTCATGACAGCATTCATCCCGGAAAAGTCTTTTATA
>CAYXUX010000044.1:0-14707 GCA_964468275.1 uncultured Clostridiaceae bacterium | reverse complement strand
AAAAGCGTATGGAGTTATATGCCCATTTTGCATCAGTAAGTACATAGTTTCTATAAAAGTCGTCATTCATGTATTGGGCTTTATTGGCTATGGCGTATTTTTGTCTCAGAGGCTTGTAGTCATAAGGTGTGCCGTCCCCATATAAGACAGGCGCAAGCAGTAACATTATTAAAGTCGTAAGAAGTATTAATAATAGTGCGGAGTTGCCTAAGCGTTTTCTATTCACAATATCGACCCCCTTTTTATATTTTTATATCAACAAACAGAAAGCAAAACAATTTCCAAGATTTCATTTATCGTCAGCTTTATCCTGCCTTCATCCCACATCACAAAGTTTCCGTCGGTATAAGCGCTTTGGAATACTTTTTCATCGGACAACCGTAAATTTTTCATTGTATGAAGCTTATTTGAAAAATTAACAACTAATGTACTTCCGCTTTCCATTTCCATAAATAAACGATGATCCTTCATTGGTAGTACAGTTTTTATATAATGCACGAGAAGCCCCCCTTTTACCATTGTTTGTTATTGTTATTATCATTTTATGGGAAAACCCAGTAAAAATAAATCGTCCGATTGGACGATTTATTTTATAAGATTTTAGGCGGATACATGAAAGACGTATTAATACATGATAATGTTAATTGTATTTTCATACAAAAATTTGAAAGTTATTTAAGTCTGCTGAACGAATACAAAATATCCTGAATTCCTTATAATGAACCTACATTATCGATAATGTATTTTTATTTTAAATAAGGGGGTAAAATTGTGGCTATCAGATTTTTGAAAGAATCTCAAATCATAGATGTTATTTGGGGGGCAACATTGCTCGGAGGCGGTGGCGGCGGTTCACTCAAAAATGGTATCGATCTTTTGGAAAAATATAAAGAAGATCACTTAGGTAAGGTAATCGAATTGAAACTATATGAAACAGCTGATTTGGATCCTAATAGTTATGCAGCTATCACCGCAGGCATGGGAGCACCTAAGGCTATCAAAGACGTAGACTTTTCCGCTTATGCGACAAACGCATACAATTGTTTAAGCGAATATGCACAGCTAATGAAACCCGCACGTTCCCTAAAATATGCACTTGCAGTGGAAATGGGCGGTTTTAATACCTTTGTTCCTATGCTGATATCTTTAGTTAAAGGGATACCCTTTATTGATGCGGACGGTTCCGGTAGAGCTGTACCCGCACTTAATACATTGCTGTTGCATATAAACGGACTCGATACTTCACCACTTGCCATGGCAAACGGTGATAATGACAAACTGACGATTGAAACAGCTAATCCCAAAAATGCTGAACTGGCTGAGGAAATAGGGCGGCATATATGTATGGCTTTTAACATGATAAGCGGCCTCTCGGGCTGGATGGTGCGCAAGGAAGAAATCGAAAATCATTTGCCTTGCGGTACTGTAACACTGGCAGAGAATATCGGTAAAGTACTTCGTGCTGCCAATACAAGAGATAAATTCAGCGAATTGGCGAGAAAGGGTATAGATTGCAGACAATTTTGTCAAGGAATCGTTACCAAAGTGGAAACTATCACTGAAGAAGGATTTGATTTTGGCAAAGTATATATAAAAGATTCAAATAAGCGTGATGTAGAATGGACTATATTCTTCCAAAATGAGAATCTTTTAGTAACGAAAAATGGTCAACCTATGATGACGGTACCTGATATAATATGCACACATGAATATCAAACCGGGCTCCCTCTCACAAATGCAGATATTGAAGAAAAAATGGAAATTTCATTGGGTGCTATAAAAGTGAATAAAATGTGGGAATACAACCCAAAGATGTTTGACATGTGGAAACCTTTTCTTGAAAGAGTGGGCTATATGGGTAACCGTTTACCTTATTGATAGTATACCTTCCTTTCGATAAGCCGCCCGTTTAATGCCCAATTGGGCGGCTTGTTCTATCTGTTACACTTATAAAAATATTTTATTACGGAGGTGTATAATGTGGAAGATAAAAGACCTAATAATATTGAAAGAAAGGCGCTTAGCCAGATTTCGGAGAATGAAAGACAAAATTGGACTAGCATAGCATTTATATGGATTGGCACAATGATTTGCATTCCAATGCTGATGGTAGGCGGCATATTTTCTCAAGTGCTTACTCTTGGCAAGACAACGCTTGCTGCCTTTTTGGGATTTGCAATATGTTCACTCATAATGGTTCTTACGGGTATTCAAGGTACAGATCTTGGACTTCCTTGCACCATGTGTGCAACAAAAGCCTTTGGCGATCGTGGTTCTTCCTTGCTGATGAGTGTGGTAATCCTTGTAGCACAATTCGGATGGTTTGGCGTGCAAACCGCAACATGTGCTACAGCTTTCAACACTCTGCTCCAATATTGGAATGTTAGCATGCCTTTTTGGCTTTCTTGCATTATTTGGGGTGGTGTTATGCTTTTCACAGCTGTGTACGGCTTCAAGTTTATGAAAATGTTAAATTATATTGCTGTACCTGCTCTTGTTGCGCTCTGTCTTTATGGCATGTTTTACGCAATAAACACAAAAGGCTTTAGCACCCTCACTTCCTATGTCCCTGAAAATACGATGCCTATGAGCTCAGCTATATCAATAGTCATAGGCCTTTTCGCCGTAGGTACAGTAATCAATGCTGATTATTCCCGTTACGCAAAAAGCCGTATGGATACAGCCAAGGCGACAGTACTCGGTGTTCTTCCGGCTGCCGTCCTTATGATATTTATCGGAGCAGTCATGGCATTGGCAGCGGGTAATTACGATATCACGGCTGTATTTGCAAGCTTGGGTATGCCAATAATAAGTATGCTTGTACTCATCCTCGCCACATGGACTACTAACACCGGGAATGCCTATACAGCAGGTTTGGCGGCTATGAAGGTATTTAATTTAAGGACGAACTGCGTCCAAAGGTTACACTTGTATGCGGCGTTATAGGGACAATTGTAGCCATTGCTGGCTTAGCTACAGTTCTTGAATCTTTTATAACCGTTTTAAGTAGTCTTGTCCCTCCCATTGCCGGTATAATGATAGCCGACTATTGGATTATCGGAAAAGGGAAACCGGAAAATTGGTACCCGGTTAAGGGTATAAACTGGATAGGTATACTTTCTTGGGCTGCCGGCTCAGTTGTAGCACTTTTCTTCAGCTTTTTCAGTCCGGCGCTGGATGGGATAATAGTTTGCCTTATTTCTTACCTGATACTCAACTCCGTTCTCAGCAAAACTGTTTTGGCAGGAGAAGGAAAAGTAAATATAGGAGATATTTTGAAGGAGGAAGCGATGTGAATATAAATAAAAGAATAATTGAGGCCGCAAAAAAGCTGATTATAAATTGTATGGGGACGAAAAAGAATGAACAGCTCCTGATTGTGGGTGATGAAAAAACCTCTGAGCTTGCCTATGGTTTTGTTGTAGCGGGAAGAGAATTGGGTTTCACAACCACTTATGTCGAGGCGCCTATGCAAACAAAAGGTGAACCGCCTTCACCTGTATGTGCAGCCATGACGGAGGCAGACGTGGAATTCCTCCTTACATCCATGAGCTATTCCCATATAAATGCACGTATTGCCGCCACGGAAAAAGGCATACGTATAGCATCCATGCCCATGATGAATACAAATATTGCGGAAAATTATCTCGATGCCGATTATCCTTTTATAAAAAGTGTCAGTGAAAAACTTTCCGACATTCTGACAGCAGCGAAAGTTGTCAGAGTCACAACTGAAAAAGGAACTGATGTGACACTTTATATAGAAGGTAGGTCAGGCCTAGCCGATACGGGAGATCTCTCTAGTAAAGGCGCTTTGGGTAACCTACCGGCAGGCGAAGCCTATATCGCACCTCTTGAAAATGTTGGCGAAGGTAAAATAGTTGTGGACGGATGTATTGCATATTTAGGAACAGTAGAGGATGATGTCATAATTAATCTAAAAGACGGGCGCATAGCCTCCATAGAGGGAAATAAAAGTGCAATTGCCCTTAAAAAATTTTTAGAAGATAAGGATGAAGAAGCTTGGGGGCTAGCTGAATTCGGCATTGGTACAAATCCGGGTGCAAGAATTATAGGTCATCCACTTGTTGATGAAAAGGTGTGGGGCACCGTGCACATAGCATTCGGCATGAATGTATCTATGGGCGGTACACGACAATCAAACATCCATTATGACTGTATAATAAATGAACCTACACTATGGATTGACGGGCAATTAGTTTTGGATAAAGGGAAACATGTATACTAATTTTATTTTTTATAGACCGGTTTCAGGCTTTAAACCGGTCTATTTGATTTTATCCGTTATAAGCAAACACTTGTACTTTTTAACAAACATGTTTATAATTTTATTAGTAAGGATTTTGAGGTGATTTTATGAGCGTAACTGTTTATGATTGCCTTAAGCTTTCAGCATTAAGGCAATCAAAAGTAGTGGCAGGGCATAAAGGTCTCAATAGAATAGTATCCGCAGTCTCTGTACTTGAATATGCTGATGCTTCACTCCTTTCAGACGAGCTCTTTTTGGGTAATGAGCTTATTATATCCGCATTGATCTCCATAAAAGACAGTACCGAAGCTCAGTGCAAATTAATACGGCGTTTGCACGAAGGCGGCGAAGTAGGACTTATTCTTTACTATTTGGGCATATTTGTACCAAAACTTGATGAGCAACTACTAAAAACAGCCGATGAATTAGATTTCCCTCTGATATGTATGCCGGAAAATCGCTTTGATTTCAGATACAGCGAGGCCATAAGCGAAATATTGGGGCTTATTATAAAAGACCAGATGAAAGAAACTTATTTTGTGACAGGCATAATTGACCGCATCTCACAGCTTCAGGAGAGGCACCAAACAATAGGTGCAGTGATGCGAATGTTAAGCGACAGGCTCCGATGCTCCCTACTCCTCGTTAATTACAATATGGAGCAAAGAGGTTTTTCATCATGGCCGATGGCTAGTCATTTTACCCACAAGGAAATATTGGATGAACATTTAGCAAACCGGCAATTAAATTCTCAAGATTCCGAAATTATCTGTTTAAAAAAAAATAATATGAATTTATATATTAATCACATTTCCATAACTTTTGAAAATGCACCGTTAATGTATTTGGTTGCGGCAAATGAACAGAACCCTTTGCCAATTTATTACTTAAAACAGGCCTCGGAAGTCATAAGCATTTTTATAAATAACTGGCAATATGATTTCAAAATAGAAGATTCCCATGCTCTCATACATGCTATATTGGAGGACGACCCGCTGCGCATGCGAAAAATAGCAAAAAAACTAAAAATTGATGTGGCATCCATTCATACAATGTGGATAATAATGGGACTAAATAAAAACGATGAAAATAGGTCATCCGCTGACAAACAACACAAACAAAACCGCAATGCCAAGTATGCGATTACCACCAAATCTTTTTTGAGCCAATACAGAAAATTAGTCTTGGTAGATATCTTAAATGATTCAATAATTGCATTAATGAGTGACAGTCCATTTATTGACAACCCCGATGATGGATTCGAAAAAACATTGATGGAATTGCTACGAAACGTCAATAATAATGTCGGTAATGAAACATTCCTCATAATATCCAATAATTTGATGACTACAAACGATGTGTGCAATGCATATATGCTTACAAAAACATGCTTGGATACCTGTCATAAAATATACCCACATAAGCATATCTTTGATCTTCATGAACTTCAATTTGCAAAAGAATGCATAACTATTCTTGAGTCAGGTGAAGCAAAGGTCTCAAGCTATCTTAAACCGCTTGAACACTTGCTTTTGCAGGAAGATGGGCAGGAGCTCATTGAAACCTTATCTGTTTTTTTTCTTGATACCCAAAGCAATATGCAGCTAACAGGTGAATTGCTTTTCATGCACAAAAATACAGTAAACTATAGAATAAATAAAATAAAGCAAAGACTTGGACATGATATCATAAAGATGCCGAAGTCATATAAGCTATATATGGCCACAGCTTTACATAGATTATTAAAATAGCAAGCAGGGCTAAGTGCTTGGTACTTATTCTTTTTTTAGCCTCTGTGCAGTAGGAGTCATAGAAAGTCCCCCAAGGCCTGTACAACGCAGTTCCATAGGCAAGGCCTTACCTACGGCATCCATGGCTGAAATAGTTTCATCCAAAGGAATAACCTGTGAAAAACCTGCCGCAGCCATATTTGCACAGGCAATTCCGTTCATTGATGCCATTATGTTCTTTCCCAAGCAAGGTACTTCTACTCGGTTTGCCACCGGATCGCATACCATGCCAAAAATATTTTGTAAAGCCATGGAAGCAGCTGCAAAGCTTCTTTCAACATTTAGTCCCAATACATATGAACAAGCAGCGGCACACATACCCGAACCGGCTCCGCACTCAGCTTGACATCCGCAAACTTCTGCAGAAAAAGTACTCCCATAAGCCATAAAGACACCTACCAAGCCTGCAGCCAACATACATTTCGCCATATCAATCCTATTCAAGCCATACTCTTTACCAAGAGCAAATACAGTGCCGGCCAAACAGCCGCAAGAACCCGCAGTAGGTGCAGCCACAAACACTCCCCCCCCACTCTTTATTTCCATAAAGCGTGTTATATGATATATGATTTCTTTTTGAAAACTCCCTCCCAAAAGGCTTTTATCCCGTATGTATTGAGATTGACTTTGTAAAATACGACCCGGCACATCTTCGTCATTATGTTTATCTAAAGAATTATAGAGGACATCAATTAGGTCAGTCATCCTATTTAAAACCTCGTCCTCATTCATACCGCTTCTTATGCTTTCATATTTACAAGCCAATTCCCAAAGGGATAAATTATTTCTATTAAACTTCATTGCTTCCATCGCGGTAATAAAAGGTACATTTGGTTCAAACTGCGAGGCAATGGGGAGAACAGGAGTTAAGGTATATATATTAAAATTGGATAAAACAGATATTTCTTTAATCGGTGATTCCGATTTGATTTGATATAAGATACCCTTGGCACCTGATATCTCTGTTATTTCTATTTCAGGAAATTTTTCTAAAGCGCTTTTTTTGTCTTTTTCCAAAGGTATATCGGTAATAAAAAGTATTTCATAAAATCCGCCTGTTATGGAAAGGGGAAAGCCTTCAAATTCTATAATTTCAATCATGCCGCCTCCGGTTGAAAGTGCTTTAAGGTGTAGTATTCTTCCATCCTCGCTTATTAAAGTTATATGATATGTATTAGGATGACCGGGCCCTATATCTTCAACTTTAAAAGTTATTTTTATTCCTAAATCCTCCGCAGTTTTAAGCCCGTTCATCACTTCTCTTTGATGTGTTTGCAGTCCTGCCAGACCTGCTGCAAGACCCACGTCCACACCTTGAGTATTATATGTAGTAGCTAATGAACTTTCTTTATCAAATCTAAATATGACCGAACAAGGCCCTTCGGTCATTATAAGCTGCCTTAAAATATTGCCTATTCTCACTGATGCGGCCGTATGGGAGCTAGACGGTCCTACCATTACCGGTCCGATTACATCGTTAAATATGGAAGGATATTGTTTCATATTTTCTTCCTCTTTTTTACTAAGACTAGTTTATTTGCTAACTTTGTCTATTTTTATTTTAAAAATCCATTTAATATAGTTTCTTCGGCTTCTTCTTCCGTAAGACCCAAGCTCATTAATTTTATTAATTGATTGGATGCTATTCTGCCTATAGCCGCCTCATGTATCAACTGGGCATCCTGATGTAATGCGGAGATTTCAGGAGTAGAAAAAACCTGAGCATCATGCATTATTATTGAATCACATTGCACGTGACCTCTGCATACATTTTTTCCGACAAGGTTAAAATAAAATCTTTGTTTTGAATTGTTTTGTGCCACTGAACGGGATATAATCTGTGCTGTGGAATCTTCCCCTATAAGTTCCACAATGATTTTAGAATCCGCATCTTGGCTTCCGCTGGTTAAAAGCCTTTCAGTGATTATAAGCCGGGCATTTTTTTGCAATCGTATCTCAGTGACCCTATCAGTATGATCTACGCCTTTTATCTGAATCATTTCAAGTTCTGCAATGCCGCCCTCTTCCACATCTATTATGGTTTTAGGATTTAGAACCTTCTTTCCTTTTCCTTCGCCTTGGGCATAATGTTTCTCCACATATTTCATCTTCGCACCTTTTCTGACAAAAAACTCATGTATTCCATCATGTTGGGATTTGCTGTCACCGGGATTATGAATGCCGCAGCCGGCAACAATCAGCACATCCGAGCCTTCACCCACTTCAAATGTATTATAAACTACATCCGTAATATCATTGGAGGACAGTATTACCGGTATATGAACGCTTTCGTTTTTAGTTCCCGGTTTTATTATGATGTCTAAGCCCGGTTTATCTTTTTTAGTCACAATATCAATATTTGCAGTCGTGCTTCTGCCTATTCCTTCGCCATTTTTTCTAATATTATAAGCTCCTATGGGTATTTCATGTAAATCGGCAACCTTTTCAAGAAGCTCCTTATCCAATGCATTCATCATTTCTGTTTGCCCCCTTCATACAATCTTTACCGTACATGCAATCTCTGGAGCTTGCTGCGATTTCAGTCATTATCTTTTCTTTGCTGGAAACTTCTTTTATCCTTCCGTCGGCAAGCACTATTATCTGATCCGCAAGGTTTAATATTCTTTCCTGATGAGAAATGATAATAATAGTAGTATCACTCTTTTCATGTAAATTTTTGAATGTCTCGCTTAGTTTTTGAAAGCTCCAAAGGTCTATTCCTGCTTCCGGTTCATCAAAAACTGCTACTTTTAATTTTTTTACCATTATAGTTGCAATCTCTATTCTTTTTAACTCCCCACCGGACAGGCTGTTGTCTACTTCTCTATCTATATAATCCTGCGCACATAGCCCTACATTATGAAGTATGGCACATAATTCCGTATTCTCAATAGGCCGTCTGGCTGCCAATCCAAGCAGCTTTCTTACACTCATTCCTTTAAATTTCGGAGGCTGTTGAAAGGCATAACCTATACCAAGTTCTGCC
Source organism: uncultured Clostridiaceae bacterium (assembly GCA_964468275.1). Taxonomy (GTDB): domain Bacteria; phylum Bacillota; class Clostridia; order Lutisporales; family Lutisporaceae; genus JAAYKT01. The sequence continues at coordinate 5,661 of CAYXUX010000044.1, read as the reverse complement.
CGTTTTGTTATATTGAAATCTGTTATATCTTGACCTTCAAGGAGGATTTGACCTTTTTGCGGCTTATATATTCCCATAAAAACCTTAGCCAATGAAGATTTGCCTCCTCCATTGGGACCTGTAATAACATAAAGCTTTTTTCTTTCAAAATTGAAGCTTATATCTTTTAGTATATTTACACTTTTATCTATGCTACCTAGATTTAAATTTATATCCTTTATCTCAAGCATTGTTTTCTCCCTTCCTTTAAATCATTACCATCTTTTCTAATAAAAACAATACCATAATTTTTATATTAGGACAATAGTCCGGCATGGTAGTCGCATCTAATACATATAGTTTTATAGCATAAACAAACTCTGAAATTAACACTTTATTTTATCCTACATATATACAATGCAGAATATTTGCCGGTATCTATAATCTTCAAATTGCCAAACTGACTTACAAGTTCATCCTCAACGCTTTCTAAAAAGCCAAAATAGTTTCCACCTTCTAACCATTCTATAGTGCTGGTAATTATGGCTTTCCCATATACAATTCCTTTCTGCTTATATGGTGCCTAACACCTCATTTCAAAATAGTGATAATTGCTGGTTTTTTTCTTCAAATGCTTTTAAATAAGCAAAAACATTATCAGGCTCCCAGAGAATATTATGTTTCTCACATGCTTCCTTAAACACAGACATCAGATATTGATTATTAGGACTATTACATATATATGCGTTTCCAAAGGCTTGGATATACTTTTGTTTTACACCGGGAAAAAACCTATCAAGTTGGGCATAAAAGTGTTCCCTGTTACCTTCCCGTAAAGTTACACCAAACCCAAAGCATATAATCCCATGAACCTTTGCTTTTATACAGTAATCCAATAATCCACGCAGATTTTCTTCTGTATCGTTGATGAAAGGCAGAATGGGACTAAGCCATACTACAGTTGGTATGCCATTATCTCGCATAACCTCCAAAACATGAAACCTCTCCAATGTTGTAGATACATTTGGTTCTAATTTTTTGCATAATTCTTCGTCATAGGTAGTTAATGTAACCTGGACGACACATTTAGCTTTTTTGTTTATGGCTTCCAGCAAATCCAAATCCCTGAGAATCCGAGAGGACTTTGTCAAAATTGCAAGCCCAAAACCATATCGTTCAATGATAGCGAGACATTGTCGAGTGACTTTTAATTCTTCTTCCAAATGTAAGTAATGATCACACATAGAGCCTGTACTAATCATACAAAGCTTCCTCTTTCTGCGCAATTGGTCTTCTAAAATAAGGGGAGCATTACGTTTAACCTCTATGTCTTCAAAATCATGTCTAATTTGATAACAAGAACTGCGGCTGTCACAGTAAATACAGCCATGAGAACATCCGCGATATAGATTCATTCCGTTTTGCGGAGAAAGTATCGTTTTATAATCGTGATAATGCATATCATAATCCCTGCTTTCAAAAGCAAACAACAAAGCCCTCAAATTTACCGCATAATTTCTTGAAGGCTTTCTACTTATTTCATCATAACAAAAAGATACTCATGAGCTAATAGCAAAAAATTTTTCTCAATACTCTTTTTAAACCATTTTTTTGTAGACTTACAATTAAATTGTTCCTTTAATACTATTTCCTTAATCTCAAATCCTGATTTCAAAAATATTTCCATTGTTCTAAATCCCAGCGGCATAACTTTGCCATTCTTTCTTATATCTCCGATTAAGAAAGCGCAATATTTCTCTTCTTTTAGGATTCTTTTACATTCTTCTGCAACTGCCACCATAGATTCTAAAAACTTATCCACAGGCAATAACGATATATCATTTTCCAAATGCTCGCTATATTTTATTACGTCTGCATAAGGTGGATGCATACAAACCAAATCTATACTTTCATTAGGTATGAAGCTCAGCTTTCTTGCATCACCTTGTTTAAAGTAGACATGCCCACCTCTTTTAAATGAAAACTGACATTTCTTTCTACAACGCTCTAACGCCTCTGCATTAATATCAACGCCTATACAGTCCCTACCTAGGAGTTTTGCCTCAACCATAGTTGTTCCCCCGCCAACAAATTGATCAATAACTAAATCGCCGGGATTTGAATATCTTAAAATAATATTTCTTGGTACATAAGGCGACCAGTTTCCTCTATAATTCCCATCATGTGTAGCCCAATTCCCGCGTTCAGGAAATTTCCACACCGAGCTCGTTTCTATTTTAAATTCCAAAGGTTCCCAAGTATTATCATTATTCATTCACAATCTCCAACATCCAATTAATCCAACCACTTATTGTCGATGCACGCCTTTTATATGTATCTTCACTTTCAATTTTATATAACTTGCACTGTTTCATTATACCAGCAATCCTTTGCTTATTAGGTACTCTACCCTCTTTCAATGTTATTAAGAAGGTCTCATTAAATGCTTTATGTTCCAGCATGCTTTTACAGAATTCTAACTGTCGTTGCCTTCTGGACATACTCATAATTAGTTTGCCCTTAGAAGTTAATCGATACATAATTTTTATTCCTTTTTTATCTTTTTCTACTAATCCTAAATATCTACATGCATCTGTATAATAATTAGTTTGTCTAATATCAAAAGCATATTCCTCTGTCACTTCATCTCGATCCATCGCTGTATTAGAAAGCAATTCACAAACATTAATAACACGTTTAAAATTATTTGCTTGTGGAAATGGTATTTCGGGTTCCTTAACAATTTGGGTGTTAATAAGCAAGTTTTCTAGATCGCCAATAGTGATTTCAATATCCTCTAATATGTAATTTCTTTGCTGCACAAGTTCTAATGAATTATATATTTTAGGATTTTTAAATTCATACTCATACAAACTAAAAATATCATTTGAGTAAACCAAAAAAACAGGCCTAATTTTTTTTGAAACTCTTTCATTCCACACCCTATATGGATAGTATAGTTGTCTTATTAGAAAATCCTCCGAAATGTCTCTTTTTGCTTCAAGTAACGTAAGTGACCCCACTCCTTCATATGCAGCATCTATTTCTATTTGAGAGTTTGCAACTTCAATTGATGAAAATCTGCCACTTTTACTGTTTTTTATATCAAAATCAAAGCAATCAGAGCCCATTCTTCCTGACACAGTCGCAATTAAATTTTCTTCACCTAAAAAATCATTTAAAATCCCAGATGCCAAGGCACAATTAATGGAAATAACCTCGCTTTGAATATTATTTTTATCTAAACTTTGTATATGATCCGGTAATGATGCTTGTATTACTTTCTTACTTGTGTTTTCAAATTTTTTATATGCTTCAAAATTGGATATAACGTAGTCGCCTCTGGAAATCGGTAATATAGCTAATTTGTTCTCAGAAAATATTTGTGGTAAATTAACATTATGATCAAACTTCGCCATTAATCTAGGTTCTCTGAATTCTTTAATTTGATTTGCAGAAATGATAAATTTTTCTTTCATATCTATTTGATTAATTATATCATATTTCCTAAACAATTCTTCCCAAGCATGATCGTTTTTACCTTTAGGTTTACTACTCATAGTTCCTAATCACCACCTCATCTACATCACCGCGTTTTGATGCAACTGAGTTGATTGCCCTTTTTGCTTTGACGATTTTAATATCATAAGCACTATATTGTTCTTTAATAAAATCTGTTGCAGAATTAGATAACATGAACTTTATTCCGCGCAAATCTAATTCATCACAACATTCTCTTAATCTTATCTGCTCTTCACGATCAAATCCATCTCTTGTATAGCCGGTAAAACTAGATGTGGCTGATACCGGATCATATGGCGGATCCAAATATACAAAGCTTCCCTTTGGAATTCTTCGTAACACTTCCGAATAATCAACATTAGATATATGAACTTTTGCTTCATTAAAATACTTATTTACTGCAAGTAATGTCGGTGCATTAACAATATTTGGACTTTTATAGTTTCCAAATGGTGAATTAAACTCTCCTGCATTGTTTACTCTAAACAAACCGTTAAAACAAGTCTTATTCAGAAAAAGCATTCTAGATGCTCGTTGAATATTAGACAATTCCTTGAATACCTCAGGATTCCTATCATAATCCCTAATTTTATAAAAATGCTCTGATTCATTTTTATGTTGCTTCAGAGAGTTTATTAGTTCGTCAACATTATCTCTTATCATCTCATATACATTTATCAATTCGCCATTCAAATCATTTATATAAGCTATGCTAGGTTGTCTGTTAAATAGCACTGCACCTCCACCAACAAATGGCTCACAATATGCATTAAATTTCTTCGGGAACAACGGTGTTAATTCATTTAATAACTGCCTCTTCCCACCAACCCACTTAACAACTGGGGCAACCATTTTATTCTTTTTCATCTCAACACCATCCCTTTACATTATCTTCAGCTATTACTTATATTCTAATATATAGAAACATATTCGTCAAACATATGTTCTTGTTCCCAAACCAATTATACTGTCTGGCACCTACTTTAATTCAAATATATTAAACGATTGACCTTTTAAAAATTCATATGACTCCACCTGCTTGTATCCTACATCCTGTAATACTTCAATGATTTCCATTTCATCTGTACAATGTTTATTTCGCATCATACCACTTGGGCTCCACTCAATTATTGCCATTCTTCCCTCTGGTTTCATGCTTTCCCTAAGATTTTGAAAATATAAAGTCGGATTTGATATATGATGGAAAACGTTACGCAAAAAAATCAAATCGCAGCTCTTTTTGGGCAGGTTGCAGATGCTCCCACCGTCAAGGGTTGCAATATTACTTATCCGCTGCTTTTTTACTTTTTTATCTAAACACTCTAATAAAGCCTTATCTGTATCTATCGCATAAACCTTGCCCTCAGGCTCTATTAACTCAGAAAAAAGGAACGAATAATAACCCCCGCCGGAGCCTATGTCGGCAATAACATCACCTTGTTTTATTTGTAGGCTTTTTAATATTTTATCTGAACCATTTTTTGCTCTGTTATTTAATATACTTGCCCAAATATTTTTCAGATTCATTGATATGTCCTACCCCCATTTCTTTTTTGGGAAAACGATTCAGCCTTCATGCTCTTAAGCCTCTTATTCAATTCGATTGCAAGTACCGAGGTTGCCACTGTACTCATTTGACTATTGCAAAGTCATCCGGAAAAGTAGGCTTCAACTATACTGTAAAGCAACTAAATCACCGCGCCTATCATAGTAGTCACGCCAAACTTAATAAGTACCTTGGGAATTTTTTTATCAAGTTTCGACATTTTCGTAACTATCCTTAAAAAGGTGTAACTTGTTTTCGTTCTGTTTTTAAATTTCAAGTTCATAATCATAAAAAAAGTATATAGCTGCTAAACACATTTGTCAGGTATTGATTTATGACTTCTTATCACTTCTTTTATTCATTTATGTTAATAATACCAGGCACACATATTGCCGCGTCTTCCATTCCATCAACGGTTCCTTTCAATAACTGACTAAGTGACGTGCCTGGCACATATTTCACACGAACTATTGCTATTACTATGTTCTATCTCTTTCTATCTTACATACAACCTCAACATGCCTTGTTGCTGTGATTCTGATGACCATCTAGCCTGGTACCCCTTGGTGTTAGTGTCTGATATATTTACAAATTTTAAGGTATCGGATTCGATG
>CAYXUX010000043.1:0-14717 GCA_964468275.1 uncultured Clostridiaceae bacterium | reverse complement strand
GAATCCCTGATGGCGCACCATTTTGAAGCTATTGGCATTAAGTTTAATGAGACTTAATGCTTTTTCTATTAGTTGAGATATCAAGGGATTCTAGTCCTTCTTTTTCTCATTAATTAACTTCTCATACTTTACGATCGCCTGATTTAGATTTTGGCTCGCTTTAATAATCTCAGGGTCAAGAAGATTATCGCTATCCTTTATGAGATTTTGCAAAGTATCTCTAAGTTTTTCTATATCATCAAGTAAAAGCTCAACCTCTGTCATTTTAACACCTCCGGATATGCAGTTTTAAATAGTCTTACCACTTTATAGATATGATATTCAAAAATTTTAAAGGTATGTGCTATAATATTTATAGTTATTTCTTTAATATATCAAATGAATACAGCATATTGAGACAATTTTTGAAACATAAATATTTTTATAAATAATGGAAGGAGATTTAAGCATGAAAGAAATTTTTTCAAGGAGAAGTATAAGAAAGTATGAGAATAAGCAGGTATCGGAAGAAATGGTGCATAAATTATTGAGGGCTGCTATGTATGCACCTTCAGCCGGTAATGAAAGGCCTTGGCACTTTATAGTTGTTAAGGACAGGAAAATACTGAATGAAATATCGGAAAATCATCCTTATGCAAAAATGTTGACGGAAGCGGCATTGGCAATTATTCCTTGTTGTGATATGTCAAATTTAAAATATGAAGGTTCATTTTGGATTCAAGATATGGCAGCATCAATCCAAAATATACTGTTGGAGGCCGAGCATCTAGGTTTAGGAAGTTGTTGGTGCGGAGTATATCCCAGAGAATTTTTATTAGAACCTGTCAAGCGTATTTTGAGTACACCGGAAAACATAACTCCCGTAGCAGTGATTGCCATCGGTTATCCCGGAGAAGAAAGAGAAGTAAGAGAAAGATATAAAGAGGATAGAGTTCATTATGACAAATGGTAAGAACCATAAACTGCAGAAATGTCTATATTTATTATTAATTGAGTAATCAATAACTCAAGAGAAGGGATTATTATGGAAGATATCAAAGGATTAAGAAACCGGATAGATAAAATTGATGATGAATTAATTAAGCTTTTTGAAGATAGGCTGGATATAGTTAAAAGAATAGGAGATATAAAAAGAAAAAACAGCATAGGGACAGTGGATTTAAAAAGGGAGGAGGAAGTAATTGGGAAAGGTGTCTCAACGATTAAAAATAAAGATTACAGTGAATTAGCTCAATGCTTTTTTAGGAATATCATTGAACTTAGTAAAAAAGTACAGTAAAAACTACAAAATATAGAGAATGTCAGCGATATACGGACTAACTAGATGAAATATTCAGAAAACGACCTTTTTCCAATGTGAAACAAAATACGCTCTTTTATATAATTATTATGGGAATATAGTGAATATATTATATTTACTGTTTCATAATTAATTATATGGGGGTGTGAAAATGAAAAAAATATTGATTACCGGAGCCTTAGGCCAAATAGGTTCAGAACTGACTATATATATGCGGGAAGCTTACGGAATAAATAATGTGATTGCTTCCGGGAGGAGAGCCCCAAAGGATTCTAAAGTCGTAGAAGATGGAATATTTGAGCTGATAAATACTGATGATGCAAATCAAATCGTAAATGCTGTGAGAAAGTATAAAGTGGATACAATAATACATTTAGCAGCCATACTATCGGCTATAGGAGAAGCTAATCCTATCAAAGCATGGGAAGTAAATGTCGGAAGTCTTTTAAGTGTTTTGGAAATAGCCAAAGCATATGACTGTTCTGTTTTTACTCCCAGTTCAATAGCCGTATTTGGAGATTATGCAAAAAAATTTAAAACCCCTCAAGATGAAGTGCAAAAACCTGCAACCATGTACGGAATTACCAAGTCTTCCGGTGAGCTGTTATGTGACTATTATTTTAAAAAATTCGGCGTGGATACAAGAGGTGTACGCTTTCCCGGGCTTATATCTTATGAAACTCTGCCCGGCGGTGGCACGACAGATTATGCAGTCCATATTTATTATGAAGCATTAAAAAATAAAAAATATACATCATTTATAAAGGAAGGCACTTATATGGATATGATGTATATGCCTGATGCGCTGAATGCTATAGTAGAGGTAATGGAAGCGGACCCCGGTAAATTAATACATAGAAATGCATTCAATGTAACATCTATGAGTTTTGCCCCGGAACATGTTGCCGAAGAAATAAAGAAACATATACCTGAATTTGAAATAACATATGATATAGATCCGGTAAAGCAAGCTATAGCCGAATCATGGCCGGACTTTTTAGATGATACCGCAGCAAGAAAGGAATGGGGTTGGAGCCCCAAATATGATTTAGAGTCAATGACAAAGGATATGCTTGCTAAACTAAAAGAGAAATTAAATACCATATAGTTACTGTTCATACATGTATATATTTATATTTTTATTTTTATTGTAGATTATCAAAAGCAATTAAGGTGTGAACACTGACTAAGGCCCTTCGCTGATGTTCAGAATAACATACTTTTCTGTTGGTTTTACATAAAATATGATAAAATATTATTGAGTAGACCTTAAAAGTGATTTTAAGGAGTGGATATCTGTTATGATGAAAGAACTTATGGATAGTTTGGATGTAATGAAAGATATATTGGATAACGCTTATCAAGGTATGGTTTTAATAGATAAAAAAGGGTGCATAATTAAATGGAACTATGAAAAGCTGCTCGGAATTAAAGAAAAAGACGTATTGGGTAAACATGTTGAGGATGTAATAGAGAACACCAGACTTCATATTGTTATTAAAACAGGGGAAAAAGAAATTTGCAAGATTCAAAGAATTCAAGGGCACGATATGTTGGCCAACAGGATCCCTATTATAAATAATGGTGAAGTAATAGGTGCTGTTGGAACAGTATTATATAGAGATATAGAAGAAATAAGAACAATGGCAAAACGAGTTGAAATATTGGAAAAGACCGTGGGGAAATACAAGGATGAAATAAGCCAGATGTATAGTGCCAAATATACTTTCAAGGATATCATTACTCAAAATGATAAGATGCAGGAACTTAAAGAAATTGCCAAAAAAGCTGCAGGGTTAAATTCTACAATACTGATACAAGGAGAAAGCGGTACCGGAAAAGAATTTTTTGCCCACGCAATTCACAATGCAAGCGATAGAAGATATAATCCTTTTATTCAAATAAACTGCGCTGCAATCCCCCATGAATTATTGGAGTCCGAGCTATTTGGCTATGAAGGCGGAGCTTTTACCGGTGCGAAAAAAGGCGGCAAGATAGGGAAATTTGAACTTGCAAACGGCGGGACAATATTATTGGATGAGATTTCTACTATGACTTACAGTATGCAGGCAAAATTATTAAGAGTATTGGAAGAAAGAGAATTCGAAAGAATAGGCGGAAACATTAGAATTAAAAGTGATGTGAGAATCATTTCCAATACAAATGAAAACCTTTACACAGCGGTTCAGGAAGGGCGCTTTAGACAAGATTTGTATTATAGATTAAATGTTGTCGGTATAGATATACCGCCTCTAAGAGATAGGTTGGATGACATACCCGTCTTATCTTTATATATTTTGAAAGAATTAGTAGATAAAATGGGATTTTCATATATAGAAGTATCGGACAATGCGATGAAATGTTTGAAACTGTATAATTGGCCGGGAAATGTACGTGAGCTGAGGAATGTCCTTGAAAGGGCCGCAAATATAGCGACAGGTAAATATCTATATCCGGAGCATTTACCGGATACCATTAATAGAAAGCTTTGTATAGACGACGGTATAAAGGAAATAAAACTATTAAAAGATAAAGTAGCCGAGGTTGAAATAAATGCGATTATGGAAGCCTTGAAGTTGACTAACGGAAGCAGAACAATGGCGGCTAAACGGCTTGGCATACATAGGACTGCATTATATAAAAAGCTGAGCGATTATGGAATAAATGTTAAGGAATTGTAAAGTTATCAATTTAAAACATTACAGACAAGTAAGAAATCATTATGTAGAGAAATATATACATATTGAAACGATGTATATATTTCTCTACATATATTTATATATACCTTTCCCTAAGATATAATAGATTTATCATTCATATATTTTTTAATCCCGTAGATTATTTTCTACATCCATAATTCTGAGTAAAATACCTTAATCTTTTCTAAACCTATCTAGAGCTTTGAGAATACAAAGATACCAATATCAAAATTTTAAATTTTATCAATTGGTATGATATTTGCAAATAAAATAGATTGAATTGCTAATTCCAGCAAAGTTACAAATATATATTTTCAAATAAAGAGATAGGAGGAATTTTTATATGAAGGAAGTTGTTATTGTCAGTGCTGTAAGGACACCTATAGGCAGTTACGGTGGCAGTTTTAAAGATGTCTCTGCCATTAAACTTGGTGAAGTCGCTGCAAAGGAAGCAATGATAAGAGCTAATGTTTTACCGGAACAAATTGATGAAGTGATATTTGGTAGTGTACTCCAAGCAGGAATCGGACAAAATGTTGCAAGACAGGTAGCAATAGCTGCAGGCATACCGGACACCGTACCATCAATGACTATAAATAAGGTTTGCGGTTCCGGATTAAGAACAGTCAGCTTGGCAGCTCAAATAATAGCATTGGGAGACGCGGATATAGTTTTAGCCGGCGGTACGGAGAATATGAGCGCAACACCTTATCTACTGCCTAAGGCCAGATGGGGGCATAGGATGGGCGATGGTGCTGTAGTAGATTATATGGTACATGACGGACTGACAGATATATTCAATAAATATCATATGGGAATCACTGCCGAAAACATCGCGGAACAATGGAATCTGACAAGAGAAGAACAAGATGAATTTGCTTTAAACAGCCAGCTAAAAGCCGAAGAAGCAGTTAAAAGCGGCAGATTTAAGGATGAAATAGTGCCGGTAGAAATACCCCAAAGGAAAGGCAATCCGAAAATTGTAGATACAGATGAATATCCCCGTTTTGGTGCGACTATAGAAGCTATGGCAAGGCTTAGACCAGCATTTAAAAAAGACGGAACTGTCACTGCAGGTAATGCTTCCGGAATAAATGATGCAGCTGCTGCAATAGTTTTGATGTCCAAGGAAAAGGCGGAAGAGTTAGGAATTAAACCTTTGGTTACCATAGTATCCTATGCGTCTGCCGGAGTAGATCCCAAGATTATGGGATACGGCCCGGTTCCCGCAACAAGAAAAGCATTGGAAAAAGCCGGTTTAACTATTAAAGATATGGATTTGGTAGAAGCAAATGAGGCTTTTGCCGCTCAATCTTTGGCAGTTGCAAAAGATTTAGAATTAAATATGGAAATAACAAATGTTAATGGCGGAGCTATTGCGTTGGGACACCCGATCGGATGCTCCGGAACCAGAATACTTGTATCTTTAATTCATGAAATGATTAAGAGAAATTCAAAGACCGGTCTTGCCACGTTGTGCATAGGCGGCGGTCAAGGAACGGCGATGATCGTCAAAAGGTAAATATTATATATAGGAGGAATGTAGATGAAAAAACTGATTTCCATTGATGAAGCTGTCAATATGATTCATGACGGAATGACAATAATGGTCGGCGGGTTTTTAGGATGTAAAAATCCCTTTAGAATGATTGATGCATTGATAGAAAAAGGAGTAAAAGATATTACTCTGATAGCGAATGATACAGCTTTTCCCGAAGTAGGCCTAGGTAAACTTATTGTAAATAAGCAAATAAAAAAGCTGATAACATCTCATATAGGAACTAACAAAGAAACAGGTAATCAGATGAATGCGGGAGAGTTGGAAGTAGAATTAGTACCCCAAGGCACCTTAGCGGAAAGAATTAGAGCGGGCGGTGCCGGGTTAGGCGGAATACTAACTCCCACAGGACTTGGGACTGTAGTCGAAGAAAGGAAAGAAATCATTGAAGTAGACGGCAAAAAATATCTGTTAGAAAAACCATTAAAAGCCGATATAGCTCTTATAGTCGGTAAAAAGGTTGATAAAAAAGGTAATATACAATATAACAAGGCTACGAGAAACTTTAATCCATTAATGGCGACAGCTGCAGAAACAGTAATAGTTGAAGCAGATGAAGTAGTTGAAGTCGGCGAAATTGATCAAGATAACGTGATGACTCCCGGTATTTTTGTAGATTATATAGTGGGAGGTGCCAAGTAATGGATAAAAACGCTATTAGAAATTTTATTGCAAAAAGAGTTGCACAAGAGCTAAAAGATGGAGACGTTGTAAATCTGGGAATAGGGTTGCCAACTTTTGTCGCTAATTTTATCCCCGAGGGCATAGATATAACGTTACAGTCAGAGAATGGATTTGTCGGTATGGGGCCTGCTCCTGCGGAAGGGGAAGAAGACTGCGATATGGTAAATGCCGGAGGTCAGCATGTTACAATACTACCCGGAGGCGCATTCTTTGACAGCGCCGAATCCTTTTTGATTATCAGAGGAGGCCATGTTGATGTTACTGTTCTAGGAGCTTTGGAAGTTGACGAGAAGGGTAATTTAGCAAATTGGATGGTGCCCGGTAAAATGGTTCCCGGAATGGGCGGAGCTATGGATTTGGTAACAGGGGCTAAAAAAGTTATAATAGCCATGAACCATACAGCCAAGGGAAATCATAAAATTTTGAAAAAATGCAGATTGCCTTTAACGGCAATGGAATGTGTAGATTTGATAGTAACTGAAATGGGAGTAATGGAGGTTACGGATAAAGGTCTGCTATTAAAAGAAATCAATTCGGAATTTACTGTAGAAGATATACAAAATGCGACAGAGGCCGAATTAATTATTCCTGATGATTTAAAGAAAATGGCGGTATAAGTCAATACTTGAAATATAAAAACACAGAATAAAACAGCTACGTCAGACGTAGCTGTTTTATTTTATAAAAGCGAAATTCGTTACTTTATACTTTTTTTACTATCACTCTAAATTTCCCCTCGCTGTTATTCCAAGTTTCCCTCGCTATCACTCTAAATTTCCCCTCTCTGTCTTTCTAAGCTTTCTCCCGCTGTCATTCAAAATCCTCTCTCACTATCACTCTGAGCGACAGCGAAGAGTCTTTCCCAATTTATAAGCAATATTGAGTAAAATGCTGTATTTAATGTATATGCTGAGGAAATACTACATATATTAATTAAATCATGAAATATAATATTTGAATAATAAAAAAGGAGGTGCTAAAATATAATTAAAGGTCAAAGAAAGTCAAAGTCTAAAACGAAATTAAAATAACTATTTGAAAAATTGGAGGTGTTTTATATGTTTTTAGTACCTTATGGAAGAAGAAGTAAGGCATTAAGCCAAAGACCACAAAGTATTTTCGATATTGACAGCATGTTTGATAATTTTTTCAACGATTCCTTTATGCCGGCATTATTTACCGGAGATGCACAGCTTAAGGTTGATATTAAAGAAAATGAAAAAGAATACATTGTTGAAGCAGATTTGCCGGGCATAAATAAAGAGGAAATCAATGTTGAATTAAACAATGATAGGCTGACAATAGCCGTAGAAAGAAAAGAAGAAGTTAATGAGGAAAAGGAAAACTATATTAGACGTGAAAGAAGAAGCGGCAGTTACTGCAGAAGCTTTATGGTTGAAAATGTTAAACAAGACGACATAGTAGCAAAATTTGAAAACGGAGTATTATCACTGACTTTACCTAAAAAAGAAGCAGAAGTAAAAAAATCAAGTAAAATAGAAATTGAATAAGGTCTATCAAAAAGGAGGGAGCAATAAAAGCTCTCTTCTTTTTTTGATAATTTTTGTGCATACTTTTGTTGGATACTATTTGCTTTTTTCTTCTGAACTTTACCAAAGTTGCGATTTATTATAGAATATGTTTAATAACAGAGCATATTTTTACAAATAAATAAGTCAAGGAGGATTGTATGTTACATAGAAAAGATGTTTTAAATTTGGATGGTAAAGTAGCTGTTATAACCGGTGCTGCTTCGGGAATAGGCCTTGGTACTGCACAACTTCTTTCCGCTTACGGTGCAAAGGTAGCTATGATAGATTTAAATCCTAAAGGTGAAGAAGAAGCGAGTAAAATACGAGAAGAAGGCAGAGATGCAGAATTTTTCAGATGTGATGTTACATGCTTGGAGGGAGTTAGAGAAACCGTTAATAGTATAAAAGAAAAATACGGTAGAATTGATATTCTATTTAATAATGCAGGCGTTACGGTAAGAAAAACTGTAATAGATTTAGAGGAAAAGGAATGGGACTTTGTAATAAGTGTTGGTCTTAAGGGCACATTTTTAATGTCAAAGTTTGTTATACCAATTATGGCGGCAGGCGGTGGCGGCAGCATAATTAACACAGGCTCCGGATGGGGGTTAAAAGGCGGCGATAAGGCTGCAGCTTACTGTGCCGTTAAAGGTGGAATAGTAAACCTGACACGTGCAATGGCAATAGATCACGGTCACCAAAATATCAGGGTAAATAGCATTAACCCCGGAGATACAAATACAAATATGCTTAGAGACGAAGGAAGACAGCTTGGTTTTGAAGAGGAATCTTTCTTAATTGATTCTGCAAAGGGACGACCTATAGAAAGATTAGGTACGCCTGAAGATATCGGATCGGCAGTACTTTTTTTAGCCAGTGATTTATCAAAATGGGTGACAGGAGCGGCTATAGTGGTTGATGGTGGTGGTATTGCATAGTTTATGGCGATTATATGAAGGTAGTTTTAATATAGGAGGGATCTAATTGACAATAAGAGGTTTTAAAAACCATCCTTATATTCCTAATTCTGTGCCGGAAGTACAAGAGCAAATGCTAAAAGAAATTGGATTGAATAGTCTGGAAGAGTTACATGCAGAAATTCCGGAAAATTTGAAGCTTAAAAAAAACATGAACCTTCCCGAACCTTTGAAATCCGAATATGAACTTAAAAGGCATGTGGAAGAATTATTAAAAAAGAATAAGACATGTAATGATTACTTGAACTTTCTCGGTGCAGGGTGTTGGCAACATTATGTGCCGGCAATTTGTGATGAAATTAATCAAAGAGGGGAGTTCCTCACAGCTTACGGTGGGGAGGCTTATAATGATTTTGGCCGTTTTCAATCCTTATTTGAATATCAATCTTTAATGGCGGAACTTTTGGATATGGAAGTAGTAAATGTTCCTACTATGGATTGGAGTCAGGCAGCCGCAACGTCTATTCGAATGGCTTGCAGGATAACGAATAGAAAAGAAGTAATTATACCTAAAACCATGGACTTAGAGAAATTTCTTATCATAAAAAACTATTGCAGTCCTGATATTACATTGGTAGAAGCAGATTATTGTGATAAAACCGGAGTGATGGATTTAGATGATTTAAAAAGTAAAATATCCGACAAAACAGCGGCAATTTATTTTGAAAACCCATCCTTTTTAGGTTTTATTGAAACAAATGGGCAAAAGATATCCGATATAGCTCATGATATAGGGGCATTAAGTGTTGTAGGCGTTGACCCTAGTTCTTTAGGCGTTTTGGAACCACCAGTGAATTACGGGGCAGATATAGTGTGCGGGGATCTGCAGCCTTTGGGTATACATATGAATTATGGCGGAGGCCAATCCGGGTTCATGGCAACCATGGATGAAGAAAGATTTGTAATGGAGTTTCCGTCACGATTATTTGGAATTGCACCCACTATCGTTGAAGGTGAATACGGTTTTGGGGATGTGGCTTATGACAGGACTTCTTTTGGAGAACATAAAGAGCACGGTAAAGAATATGTAGGTACACAGACTGCACTATGGGGGATAACGGCGGGAGTATATCTCGCAACTATGGGTCCAAAGGGTATGGAAGAGTTGGGACAAAATATTATGCAAAAAACTCAGTATGCCGTTAAAAGGCTGAATGAAATAAAGGGAATAAAAGGGTCTCGATTTGACAGTGTGTTTTTCAAAGAATTTGTAGTTGATTTTAACAAAACAGGTAAATTGGTGCAAGATATAAATGAAAAGCTATTGGGAAAAGGTATCTTCGGTGGTAAAGATTTATCTGCAGAGTTTCCCGAGTTAGGCCAGACGGCACTGTATTGTGTAACGGAAATTCATACAAAATCGGATATAGATAGGCTTATAGCCGCTATAAAAGAAATTATAGAATCTTAGTGGCGGAAGGAGGGAATATTGTGAAAAGGATTAATAGAGATTTTAAAGTTAGAAATTTTCATCAAGCCAAATGGGATGAACCAATTATTTTTGAACTCAGTAAAAAAGGTGAAAGAGGCATTTTGATTCCCCAAGCGGAGGATGAGATAAAGGAGTCTATCGGTGATGGAATATCCGTTTTACCGGATAATATAAGAAGAAAACAGTCACCGGATTTGCCGGAAATATCTCAGCCTAGGGTACTAAGGCATTATATGAGATTATCTCAGGAAACTTTAGGTGCGGATGTAAATATTGAGATTGGGCAAGGCACCTGCACGGTCAAATACAGTCCGAAGATAAACGAAATGCTTTCAAGAATGCCCCAGATGACGGAGCTGCATCCTTTACAACCGGAAGAAACAGTGCAAGGGATTTTAGAAATAATACATAAGACGGATATGATGATGAGAGAAATATCCGGCATGGATAGATTTACATTTCAGCCCGGCGGGGGAAGCCAGGCAGTATTTGCTTTAGCATCAATTATTATGAACTATCATAAAAGTAAAGGTCAGGGTAAACAAAGAGATGAGATAATCACTACTATATATTCTCATCCTTCCGATGCGGCGGCACCGGCTGTCAAGGGCTATAGAATTGTTTATATTCATCCCGATGAAGAGGGATATCCGGATTTTGAGGCTTTTAAGGAAGCTGTAAGCGACAGAACCGCAGGCTTTATAGTAGCAAACCCTGAAGATACGGGAGTATACAATCCTCGAATTAAGGAATTTACCAATTTGGTGCACAAAGTTGGTGGAATTTGCGGTTATGATCAGGCAAATGCTAATGGTCTTTTGGGCATTACAAGGGCAGTAGAGGCGGGCTTTGATATGTGTTTTTTTAACCTACATAAAACATTTTCAACGCCTCATGGCTGCGGAGGACCTGCGGTAGGTGCCACAGGTGTTATAAATAAATTGGTAAAGTTTTTACCCGCACCCTTAGTGGATTTTGATGGAAATAAATATTATCTTAATTATAATAGTACACGTAACCACTATAGTGTCGGCAAGATAAGGTCTTTTATAGGCGTAGCACAAGTTATTATGAAGACTTATGCATGGATAATGTCACTAGGTGCAGAAGGACTTTATGAAGTAGCAAAGGTGGCCGTTCTAAATAATAATTATTTATTTAAAAAGCTTATGGAGTTGGATTGTATAGATGCACCTTATATCAAAGGTAAGCAAAGAATAGAACAAGTAAGGTATACATTGAAGAAACTGACTGAGGATACGGATATAACTACCGGTGATATACAAAGAAGGATGATGGACTTTGGTATGCATTATTGGACCAGTCATCACCCCTATTATGTTCCAGAACCTGCTACTTTAGAGCCTACGGAAACTCCGTCTAAAGAAGATTTGGATGAGTATATTGAAACATTGAAATATATATTCAAAGAAGCTTATGAGAATCCCGAGATGATAAAGACAGCACCTCATAGAAGTGTATGTCACCAAGTAGATGAATCGGGAATGGATGATCCGGACAAATGGGCTATTACTTGGAGATCATATTTAAAAAAATACAAATAAAAAGGGAATATGGGTAATAGGTGATGTTTGATGATAAAGAAATTAGGCTTGATAATTAATCCTATTGCAGGCCTAGGGGGAAGTGTAGGGTTAAAGGGCACAGATGGTATGGTGAAGGAAGCACTGAAACTTGGGGCCATGCCTCAGGCTTCTTGTAGAACTAAAAAGGCTTTAGAACAGCTTTCGGTCATAAAAGATGATATAGAGATACTTACATGCGGCGATGATATGGGGGAAGAAGCAGTTTTAAGTCTAGATTTTAAGGCAAGGATAGTTTATATAAGCAATAAGGATGAAACAGATTCTACCGACACTGCAAAAGCTGCAAAGATAATACTTCACGAGGATGCAGATTTATTACTTTTTGTCGGTGGTGACGGTACAGCAAGGGATATATATAATGCTGTAAATGATAAAATACCGGTGATAGGCATTCCTGCGGGAGTGAAAATTCATTCCCCGGTATATGCGCAGAATCCTTCCAAAGCAGGAGAATTAGCAAAACTATATTTGACAGAGAAGATAACAAGGTTGGAAGAAGCAGAAGTATTGGATATAGATGAAGATGCCTATAGAAAAGGAAAGGTCATTACAAATTTATATGGCTATTTAAAGATACCATTTGAGAAAAGATATGTTCAAAGCAGAAAGGCAGGTACCCCATTAAGTGATAAGGCGAACCAAAACACAATTTCTTATGAAATAATTGATAATATGACGGAAGGTGTTTATTATATAATTGGGCCGGGTACCACTACCAGACCTATAATGGAAAATATGGCTTTACCCAATACTTTATTGGGAGTGGATGTGGTATTAAATAAAAAGCTTGTCATTAAGGATGCCGCAGAAAAACATCTTCTAGAGGTAACAAAAAATAATAAATGCAAGTTGATTATCACCCCTATAGGAGGGCAAGGATATTTGTTTGGCAGAGGCAATCAGCAAATAAGCCCTGAAGTTTTAAAAAATATAGGCAAAGATAATATTATTGTAGTTGCTACCAAGCAAAAAGTAAGTGAACTTTATGGGAAACCCTTCCTCGTTGACACAGGGGATGATAATATTGATAAAATGTTAAAAGGTTATATAAAAGTGATAACCGGCTATAAAGAAACAATGATGTATCGAATAAATTAAATTTTGTGGAGGTGTACGTATGATACAAGAAAAAGGAAATATATCAATACATGCGGAAAATATTTTTCCCATAATTAAAAAATGGCTATACTCTGATAAAGACATTTTTTTAAGGGAGCTTATCAGCAATGGAGTGGACGCCATAAATAAGCATAAAAGGCTTGTATCCATTGGAGAAACAGAAGTGTCGGATGAAGAAAAGTATAAGGTAACCGTTAGCTTCAATAAAGATGATAAGACTATTAAAGTAATTGATAATGGTATCGGTATGACAGCAGACGAGGTTAAAAAATATATAAACCAAGTTGCTTATTCCAGTGCCGAGGAATTTTTAGAAAAATATAAAGATAAGGTTGGTGAAGAAGCCGATATCATAGGACATTTCGGGCTGGGCTTTTATTCAGCCTTTATGGTTGCACAAAAGGTAGAAATAGAAACCCTATCATGGCAACCGGAGGCTGCAGCGGTGAAATGGATTAGTGAAGACGGTACTGAATTTGAAATAATAGAATCTGATAAGGATATTAGGGGAACGATAATAACCATATATATGGACGAAGAAGGCGAAGAATTTTTAGATGAATATAAGCTTAGAGAAATAATAGAAAAGCACTGTGCTTTCTTGCCCATAGAGATATATTTGGAAGATGAAAAGTACGATAAGAAGGACGAGAAGGATAAAGAAAAGAAGCCTCTTAACGATATCAACCCACTGTGGCTAAAAAATGCAAAAGATTGCACGGATAAAGAATACAAAGAGTTCTACAAGAAAGTATTTAATGACTTTAATGAACCACTATTTTGGATTCATTTATCCGTTGATTACCCTTTTAATCTAAAGGGAATACTTTATTTTCCGAAACTCCGCCATGAATATGAGATAAGCGAAGGCCAAATAAAACTATATAATAATCAAGTATTCGTAGCAGATAATATAAAGGAAATAATACCGGAGTTTTTAATGCTTCTCAAGGGGACAATAGATTGTTCCGATTTGCCTTTAAACGTTTCTCGCAGCTTTTTGCAAAGAGACAGCAATGTAATAAAGCTATCAAGGCATATCACAAAAAAAGTATCGGATAAACTTGCAGAGCTGTTTGAAAAAGAAAGGGAAAAATTCGAAGGATTTTGGAAAGATATCAGCCCTTTTATTAAATATGGTTCCGTAAAGGATAAAAATTTTTACGATAAGGTGAAAGATATATTGATCTATAAATCAATAAATGGTAATTATCTGACACTGAATGAATATTTTGAAAAAACCGGTGGCAGAAATGAAGATGAGAAAGCGGAAAACAAGGTATTCTATGCAAGCGATGAAAAACAACAGTCTCAATATATAAAATTGTTCAGGGAACAGGAGTTGGAAGCGGTCATACTGGATACGGTTATTGATAATCATTTTATCAGCTATTTGGAAATGTATGAAGGCAATATAAAATTTTTCAGAATCGATTCAGATTTATCTGATGAGCTTAAAGGCGATGGGATTGTTGAAAAGGAAAAAGACGAAAAGCTTATAAATGCTATTAAAGATGTTTTAAACATGGAAAAACTTGAGATAAAGACGGAAAACCTAAAAACAGCAGATTCCCAAGCAGTGCTTCTGATGTCCGAGCATGCCAGGAGAATGCAGGAAATGAGCACCATGTTCGGCGGCGAAGATATGTCCCATATGTTTAAGGGAGAGGAAACTTTGGTACTAAATAAGAACAACAACCTAATTAAGATACTTGGGGAATTAGCTGAAAACGAAGATAAAAAAGAAGAATTCCAACTTATCAGCAAACATGTTTATGACCTTGCATTGATGGGCAGCAGAGGTATCGA